>NZ_RZNF01000012.1:1602500-1721749 GCF_003992725.1 Rhodomicrobium lacus
TTCTTCAATCGTGAATCCGAAACCTACGGCGCGCATGTCGGGGTCTACATGGGCGCGGGGCTTGTCGCGCATCTTGCGAAACATGTCGGCACGCCAACGCTCTGGACGCTCGCGGATTTCGCCGCGCGCCCGGAATATGCCAACCTCATCGGCGCGAAACGCCCGATCCGACGCGCCGCTCAGCCTTCGAAAACGGTCGGCAGCGTCTGAGGCGTGTCGAGCCACGGCGGAACGGGCAGCCCCTTGCCGCGCAGGAATTCCGGGTTGAAGAGCTTCGACTGGTAGCGCGTGCCGTAGTCCGCGAGGATGGTCACGATGGTATGGCCGGGGCCGAGATCCTTCGCCAGCCGCACCGCGCCCGCAACGTTGACGCCGGTCGAGCCGCCGACGCACAGCCCTTCCTCGGTCAGAAGGCGGAACACCACGTCGAGCGCTTCTTCGTCGGGGATCCGGTACGCGCCATCGACGCCTGCGCCCGCGAGATTTGCCGTTATGCGGCCTTGCCCGATGCCCTCGGTGATCGATGAACCGGTCGCTTCGAGCGTGCCGTGGGCGTAGTGGCTGTAGATCGCCGATCCGAACGGGTCCGCGACGGCGACAACAATGCCCGGGCGCTTCGCCTTGAGCCCGAGCGATGTGCCCGCGAGCGTGCCGCCGGTGCCGACCGAGCAGATGAAGCCGTCCACGCGACCGGCGGTTTGCCGCCAGATCTCTTCCGCCGTCGTCTCGATATGTGCGCGCCGGTTCGCGATATTGTCGAACTGGTTCGCCCAGATCGCGCCTTCCGGCCGCTCGGCGGCGAGCTTGTGGGCAAGCCGCGCCGAATATTTCACATAATTGTTTGGGTTCTTGTACGGCACGGCCGGAACCTCGACGAGGGTGGCGCCGAGAAGGCGGAGCGCGTCCTTCTTCTCCTGGCTTTGCGTCTCGGGGATCACGATCACCGCCTTGTAGCCGAGAGCGTTCGCGACGAGCGCGATGCCGATGCCGGTATTGCCCGCCGTGCCTTCCACGATCGTGCCGCCCGGCTTCAGCGCGCCTTGTTTCACCGCATCCTGCACGATGAAAAGCGCGGCGCGGTCCTTGACCGACTGGCCGGGGTTCATGAACTCGGCCTTACCGTAGATCTCGCAGCCCGTCTCTTCGGAGGCGCGCTTGAGGCGGATCAGCGGCGTGTTGCCGATGGCTGAGATGACGGAGGATTTCAGGGCAGAATTGTCGATTGTGTGAGTCATGAGCTCGCCGGAGATCAATGGAATGCGGTCATGATCGCGCCGTTGAAAGAGGCAGACAACTCGTAAACCGGTGTTTAGATGGAATTTCCGCCTTTGAGCGAACAGGTGGAATAAGCATCGCGCTCCAAAGTCTCTACGCGAAACGCAGGTTCCGCAATCGGGCGTGCGATGTGGGATCTCAGGATGATTCCTTCGCTGTGATCGTGAGGCCAGTGCCTTTCGCTTGGCGCGGAAAGGCACTGGCTCTTTTGCTGCACTGGCGGCCAGATCGTCGATCTCGACCTACCTGCCGAGACGGTAATTCAGGCCGATCTTGACGACGTGGAGAGTTTCGTCCGACTTGCCGCTTGCGGCGAAGGTCGACTCCGTCGGGTAGAAGATCTTGACCCGGTCGTCGCCCAGGTCGATGTAATTATATTCGACCTTGGCGGACAAGTTCGACGTGAAGGCATATTCGAGCCCCGCGCCAACCGTCCAGCCCCAACGCGTTTCTTCTTCCTTGCCGCTGTAGTTGTATCCGGGGTCGAGCGGCACGGTGTAGCCCGCCGTGTACTTCGCATGCGCCCAAGCCACGCCGCCCTTGGCATAAAGCAGCGCGTGATCGAAAGCGACGCCAACGCGCCCGGCAATCGTACCAAGCGCATCGATCTTTGTCGTGCAGGGGTCGCTACTTTGAAGGCAACTTCCGCCAAATGCACCGCCCTTTCCTTGTCCATCGATGTCGGCCCAGGCCGCGTCGGCCTCGACGCCGATGACGGTGCGGTCGATTTGCCAGTTATAGCCGATCTGGCCGCCAGCGAGAGCGCCGTCTATATCGTATTTCGTATCGAAGCCCGGCACCACGTACCATGGATATAGCGGATCGCTGAAATCGCGCCACTCGTTGCGACCCGCGGCGTAGCCGCCATGAACACCGACGTAGAGGCCGGTCCAGCTAAGCGGCGCTTCTTGCGCCGGTTTGATTTCGTCTTTGTAGGATAGATCTGCCGACTGTGCGGCTGTAGACATAAGAATTGCGAGAGTGCTCGCAAAAACAACGCGCATGATACCCTCATTAAAAATTCCGATTGACTCGGAAATGCCCATATTTCCATCGCCTGGCGAGTGGTAACACCACTTAAAATGGCGACAGGATATAAGTCTGTCTCATTATCGCCACAAAAATAAAAACTGTTCTGTCACAGAAGTGACAGATCCGCGCGCTATACTTGCTTTTTATAATTAGTTACACATTTCGGCGATCGTCGCCCCAATGGGACGCTATCACTTGGAAAACGCTGCGGACGCCGCTATAGAATGATCGGCGTACTATCTGTCCGGCGAGGCTTCCCCGACGGAGCCTTCGGGAAATGCGGGCGTGGCGGAATTGGTAGACGCGCTGGATTTAGGTTCCAGTGACGAAAGTCGTGGGGGTTCGAGCCCCTCCGCCCGCACCACCACCCAAAACCCCACTTGTGATTTTCCACGACGGCATTCCATCGTTTCGCCCGCGCGCGCCCGCCCGGTCGGGAGAAAGATCGGCCCAGGAAGGCCGCGACGCCAGCTTGCATTAAGTCGTGTTGCCGGTAACCGCAGAGACGCGGACTTTCCGCTTCCGGCGTTCGTGCCGAGTGCTCCGCCACACTTGCGGTGTTCGACACCGCAACCGCGCCCCGGGAGAGTCCCGACCCCGATTCGCGAGCGGTGGAACGCATAGCCTGAATATCGGACTGCGCGCGGAATGAAGCCTCCATCGTAAGATTGGCTGATTTTCAAAATGCAGTCTTTCTGTCACTTAGCAGCCTGTGTCGGCGAATGAAGCTGGTGTGGCTCCCGGCAGCCGCATCGCTCCTTACGCCCCTTTGGAGAGAAAATGACGAAGCCTTTTCTTTTTCTGGCTGTCACTCTGCTGGCTTTCGCGAACCCCACGCTGGCTGACGACGCACAGCCAACAATTCCCGAGCCCCCGGACTATCGCACCGAAGCCTATCGCGCTCCGACACCCCAAACCCTCCACGGTGCCAAGGTGCTTGACACCGCCGCAGCGGCCGCGCTTTGGCGCGCAAAAACGTCTGTGTTCGTCGATGTCCTGCCTCGGACGCCGAGACCCGCGAACCTCTCGCCGGGCACCATCTGGCGGGAAAAGCCGCGCCGCGACATCCCCGGCAGCATCTGGTTGCCAAACACGGGCTTCGGCTCTCTAAGCCCCGCCATGGAAGCCTATTTCCGCGAGGGGCTTGAGAAGGCCAGCGGCCGGGATTTCTCGAAAACGCTGGTTTTCTACTGTCTTCGAGAGTGCTGGATGTCGTGGAACGCCGCAAAGCGCGCGCTCTCGCTCGGCTATACCTCCGTCAACTGGTATCCCGAAGGGACCGACGGTTGGGAAGCTGCCGGCCTTCCTGTGGAGGAAAGTCAACCCATTCCGGAGCCGCATTCCTAGTCAGCAGCGGAAGAGCTGGGAGACAGAAGCCATCGGGGCAGCGGGCGCTTCGCAGATACTGACGGTCCGGTCCGCCCGTTTGGAGCGGAAGATGAAGGCGGCGCCGCAAAACGGATCGAGCTTCAAGACCGCCTGAATTGCGGCCGCCAAGCCGTCCATGCCCTTGCGAAAGTCGATCGGCCGCGTCGCTATGTATATCCGCGGCGGATGTATGCAGCCGTCGTATCGGGCGACCCGAAACTTGAATGATCACTAAGCTCCCACCGACGGCTGCTTATCCCGTCCAGGCCCCTCTTACGCGTTCTCGGCAACTCTTATATTTATTCCAAAAACGTTCTCTAAGAGCTGCAGGGCGTGCAAGGTTCCATTTCCGCAAAACGCGTCGTCAACAACGAGAGCTGGCGCCAAATCCGACGGAATTCCTCCCCACCCTGACGTCAGCTTCCGCATGGGAGCGAGCGCCAGGTCCGAATCGAATTCGGCTTGCAGGATTGCAGGCGTATAGGCTTGGACCAGGTCAAGGCAATAAGCCTCCATTCCATCAGCCGCTTCGGCCAGCTTTCCGAAAGCGGCTCCGCTTTCCGGTTCATCTTTGAAAACTGGAGAGACTTCGGAACCTTTCGCAGCGTAGCCGTCAACCTGACCGTTCGGTCCGGCAAAAAGAGCTTCCAGCAACATGCTGTATTGAAAAAAATCCGGAGGAGGCTTGCCGCGGCTTTCAGCACCGAAACAGGCTGCGACCTGGCCTCCGCCAGCCTCTACCTCCGCAGCTGCAACACGCGTCCCAAAATAGTACCCGACCAGCGGACTTCCGGTCGACTCCTGAATCGCTTTTTGAATCGTGGCGGAATACCCAAGATCCACTAAGGCAGCGCGCGTGGACTGAAAAAATTTTTCCTGTTCAAGATAAGTGCGAAGATTTTGTCTCACTTCCGCGCAATGAGCACCGATGCGTTCAGCGTGTTTTTCTATAAGCTTCGAAGCCAGATCGCGATGGTCGGGCAGCTTGAGTTTGACGCCGGAATCGTCGCCGAGCCCTTCAGGTGCCAAGCCGAGGCGTGCTTTCAAAAGCTCACCGAATGTTCCGCGAAAACCAGCTCCCGAAAGGATGGGCTTCGGGTCGCGAGAAACGTCGAAAGCCGCTGGCAAGACTGCCCGACGAGAAACCATGAGATATCTGGCCTCGGGCAGGGTCGGATCCAAGGTTCGCAATTTCTCATAAAGACGGTGAAGGAAATAGGCGCCGCGTGCCAGGAAATAGATCCGATCTACACCGTCTGCGGTCGCGCGCTGCACGAGCCATGACATGAAACAGAGGGCGATAGGCCCGAGGATGCAATATCCAAAGTCCCGCGCATTCTCGAAAGCGAAGGGTTGAGGCAATGGCGGTCTGAAGGCATTTCCGCCAACTCGTGCGGCGAGCGGTCCTAGCAGAACGCCTGCGCGCCAATCGCTGCGACTTTCGCGCCAGCCGGGAGGCAAGGGACATCCGCGCAAGTCTGCCAGGACGACAGTATTGATCAGGCCAAGCGAACTTAGGCCGTTGTCGCGAGGAAGTTGCATATCGGAATGTTCGTTGTCGCCGATATGCAGATATCTTGCTCCGTTGTGAATTTTTTCCCGTTTGATCCATTTCCACACCTCGGCCGTGTCTTTTCGAAGACCGGTTTCCGATGACGCGAGAATCTCAAACACGTTATCTGCATTATGTGCGGCCAAGATATTTCGAAGGAACGAAGCTTCAAAATATGTGTCGCTGATGATCGAGAGCTTGCCAAGCCGAGCCAGCTCACGTGCAAACGCAAGTACGGATGCGCGGGGCGTAAGAACCCTCGCCTCAATTTCTCGCTCCAGGGCTTCAGCTCGCGCGACAGCGGCAGCAGGCCATCTTGCCGCAAGATGCCAGGCTGCGTAGATTTCTTTCAGGTTCACATCGCCGTGCCCCTTGGTCCGTCTGGCTTCCCGTTCTGCCTTCTTTCGCAAAGAAAGAAAATCCTCGCCTTTCGGCAGCAATCCTTCGATCGCCAATACATGACCGACGGCGCTTTGCACGTCTTCGGGCTGCACGGAAAGTCGTGCGAATAGCGTGTCGAAAAAGTCAAAGGAAACCGAATCGTACTCTCTGGCTAAGTCGCAAAGTAGCGGAAGAGATGAGAAATATCGATGGAGACACTTGCCGGAAGAACCGACCAGCAATGTTTCCGCCTCCAGGTCCAGTTCACCGTATCTATACCCAGCCGCTTCACAGATAACGCTAATGCCTCGCTCGATGATATGGGCAATGGTCCCGTCTGGGGGCGTCGGCTCCGCATCGAAATCTTCGTAAACCCAATTCGCCGACCACAAGGGAGAGAGCGCGGAGGTACGCGCCCAGAACATTCCTCCGATCGGGAAATCAAGAAAGCCGCGCCTGGGAAAGTGCAAGATACCGAGTCGATGGAAAAATGCTTCCGTCAATTTCGGCGAAGAAGATAACCAATGATGAACCCAATGTGCCATGCCCGGCCACGTGACAGGCCCGACGACACCGAGTTTGTCATTGGTTTTAAATGCTTCAATGATTTTATCTGACTGGCCGGGAGAACCGATCAGATTTTGCAAAATATGCTTTCGCCAGTCATCCTGTTCGCTTCCCGTACGCAATGATTTTTTTGTATGAAGATGCAGGAGAAGATCATATTGGACGATATTTGACGCGAGGTCGACCAGCATCGGCCCGAAATTGCGTCCGCGATTTTGGGCGCGAACCACGCGCGTCTTGGTGCCGGGGAGAATTTCGCGGCTCAGCTCGCGGGCTTGCGCGACCTGCGATTCCGGCGTTGTTATGAAGAGGTCGAACGGCACTTGAATGTTTCGCAAGAGCAACAAGATCTCTCGCGCCGTATCCAAATAATACGCATGGAGAACGACGCAAATAGTTGGCAACCGCCCATTCCCCGATGAAGCCGGTAACGGCGTTCGCTCTCCCAGCACCTTGTCCCAGGCAGCGGGGGCGGCTAGACCGCTTATTCTCGCGATACGAATGCGTTTTTTTTCCGCCGAGCGTGCAAAGCGCGCGCGGCGCTTCTTGGAAAAGACTGGTGATCGGCTCAAAAGCCTCAAAAACCCGATATATGCCCGGAGAGTAAATTTGACTGGTGTTCGTTTTTCGGCGGCGCGGTTTGCTGGCTGCGACCGAGGTAAGAGCGAAAGCGTCTCCGGTGCATTCTTCTGCTCTCTACGCTCCATGCGTGCGATAAATGAGGCTTTAAGAAATGGTCGCGCCTTCTTGATGTTTCGGCTTGTCCGCCACCTTATATAGCGCCGCAAATTAGCTATCGGCCTTCTGCGTGCGTGCCGAAGCTCTGCAAAGACCGATTGAAAACGGGCGTTAGCAGCGGTCAGCTCTCGCTCGTTCAGCAAGCGGTGGGCTTCGACTTGTTCCGCACCTCTATCGCGCTCCTGCAGAAGCGCGGCCTCATGCGCCTCAAGAAGCACCTTCGCACTATCCGCGGAAGAGGCGCGGTCATTCTCCAACTGGCGCGTCGCCGCAGCCAGTTTGGTCTCATGCACTTCCTTTTCAACTTGTCGTAAAAGATGCCGACGATCAGCAAGCGCTGCGATGCCTTGTCCCAATCTTGTATAGGCATTACGGACTGTAAGCGCGGCAGCATCGTCTGTTGATGCATCGAAGAAGCGCGCCAGTTTCTCCGACTGCACATGCCCCGCCGCCAATACGCCGAGCCCGTGGCCGTGAAAAAACTCGAAGCTCGGGCGGCTTGTTTGGAGTTCCGCCCAGAGTTTGAACACGCCGAATTCTCTTTCCCTGACGTTTGTGTCATGAAACAGCACGACTGCGCGGTCGGACAGTTTCGGCAACCAGCTCTCAAAGTCGTGCTTCACATCATCATAAAAATGGCGCCCGTCGATATGAAGCAGGTCCACAGATCCGTCTTCGAAATGAGGCAGCGCCTGGTCGAAGGAGGACCGGATGAGACGGGAAAAAGAGGCATAACGCTGGTGATACGCGTTTAACTGCTGGAATATCTCATCACCATAAAAGCCGGCGTGCTCGTCACCACGCCATGTGTCGACGGCATAGGCGCGAGAATCAAGGCCGATACGCTCGATAGCCTGGCAAAAGCATGAATAGGAAAAGCCCCGATGCGTGCCAAGTTCCACGACTGTGCCCGGGCGATGCGCTTCTACGAGCCAAAAAGCAAACGGAGCGTGTTCAAGCCAAGCTGAGTCCACGACGAAATCGGGCTGCCAAAAACTGCAAGGAGAAATGAAATCCATGAATTAGGCCTATTTAATCGACTTCGGAGCTAACTAAGTTATAAATCGAGGGGCTGTTACCGTCGAGCTCTAGCTCTTGGTGGTAGGCAGAAAAATGCAAGGGGCGCGTACTCCGTCATTGCCTCCCGACACAGCCTACAGTGCCTGACGGGTGTCTATTCTTGCGTTCCTCGAATGCGCCGATGGCGTTCCAGATGGAGTCCGCCGTGTCGTCCCATGTGGTCAAACGATCCCTTATGTCCGGAGGCAGAACGGCAGGATGCTCGATCATCTTCTGTATCGCCGACAGGAGCGAGGCGGGCTCGCCATGGTCGAAATAGGTCGCGGAATCCAGGCCGACTTCGGGCATTGAGGCTCTGGCCGCGCAGATGACGGGCTTTCCGTACCAGAGGCTTTCGCCGACAGGCAAACCCCAACCCTCGTACCAGCTCGGGAAAACCGTGAATCGGCAGTGCCGGTAAAGCAGTTCGAGTTCGGCGTCGTTTGGCTGGGCGACGATTTGCACCGTGCCGTTTACGCTTGCGGTCTTGCGCAGGAATGCGTGGATCTCGTCCGCTCCCCTGCCTTCTCCGCCAGCGAGCACGAGAGAAGGTGTTTTCTCCAGCAGCGACTTTTCGAGTTGCTGCCACGCTTCGAGTAGCCCCAACGTGTTCTTGCGGGTGGTCATCGTACCGACGCAGAGGACGAAGTCTTCCGGAAGCAGGCGGCTCACTTCATCGCGGACGGAGTACCCCGCATCTCTCTCGATCCGAAATTCATGAGGGAAGCGGGCCACGACGACGTCGGCATGCGACAGCAGGTCGTTTTCGTCCAGATAACGCTCGAACTCTTTCTTCGTAAAACGGGAGTTGCAGAGGATGAGAGCTGAGTCCGAGACGACGTGCTCGATCCATTTCCGATCGCGCCCGCTCTTGTCAGAGGCATAGGGCTCCCCGGATAAGGCAATGATGTCGTGGACGAACGAGATCAACTGACAGCCATGCGTCTCTGCAAAAGCTTTCAGTCCATGGTAGTCGGTGTTCCGCCCGGAGCCGAGTGTGACGATGTAGCCGCCAGGCGCGGGAATGCCGTCGAGGACGGGCGATGCCTCCGCTCTTCCGGCAGATTTGAGAACTCTGGCGCGCAGGGCTGGCGAAGAGGCCCACTGCAACTGCATGCGATGTTTTTGGATGAAATACCTCAAGGAACCGCTTTCATATCGGCGGAGCTTTGACGCCATCCACTGGTCCTTGTTCGATGCAAGTTCCAGGCTTGATGCGATTTCGCGAAAAGGAGAGGGCTCCCGAAGGAAGGAGAGATCCGCGGCTCGGTATTTCCCGGATATGGGATGCTGAAGCAGCCCATACACTGCTCGAGTGTCCTTGCGGCGGACGATGCTTTCGAGGATCCGGACCACGCTGCGCTGCACCCCCGTCGGTACCGGGTGCTTGATCGCATGTTCCACAACGTCCGTTATGTGAAAATAGATCGGGGCTTTGGCTAGCATCACATTTTCAAGGTAAAGCAACACCCCCAATGGGGCAGTTTGTAAAAATCGTATTCCCAGCACTTTCGAAATGAAAACACCGATGTAATATATAATATTTTTTCTAATAAACCAATATCATTTTGATGTCTAGGGGGGGGAATCAATGCCACGTGCGCTATAATCCGCAATTTAGGCTCTGCCGGGATCTCTTTATACATCTGTATCTTGCGAAGCGGGTGTATTGAATACCAGATTCATCGATGGCCGCCCAGAATGCGCACCGCGTTCAAAGAGCGGGGCTCGATGAGCCGAAGCGGCGACTTCTCTCGATGTCCTCTCGCGCACTCTGACAAGCTTGGCGCCCGCCAATGCGGCTGGAGAGGCGCCATTCCTTCGCCAGACTTATCGGCCGAATGCTCGCCGAAGCAGCGCGGCGTGCAGAAAAACACAGGTCAAGCAAATTTCGCTTTGTGGCCTTATTTTCGTCCAACCGCTGCGGCATCAATATCACATCACAGGGCGGCGACGCTTCAAGCCCCTCGGAAAGCGGTGCCGCTTGTGAAAGTTGAGTTGGTTGTGTGTTCGTAGAGCGTCCGCGTTTGTTGCGTCTGAGTTCTGTAGCGTTTGTTGAGTATCAGTAAGCGCAGTGGCCAGTTTTGCGTAGCGCTGGAGTGCCCCCGGAGGACCTACGTAACGCTTGGTTTACGAGTTTGGTCTAGAGTTCTCGCAAACCTCGGGACGTCGATCCCGAATTAAAAAAGTTGCCCCTGAGAGACGGAGCCACCTGCATTGGCCCCCACCCCCCGCTAGCCAAAAAGGCTTCGTCTCTCTTTTCCTCTCCCGCATACCCTTCCATCAGTCGCATCCCGGCCTTTGCCGCGCTCGCATGCGTTCAACTTTGCGTGCCAACGCGCGGAACGACATCCGACCGACGCGATCCAGCCTTAAAGCTGGAAAGGTAAAAAGCGCATGGGAGGAGTCTTATGGCAGAACTGATTTTCTACACGAACCCGATGTCGCGCGGCCGCATCGTGCGCTGGATGCTGGAAGAGGTCGGCCAGCCATACCACACCGAGATCGTCGATTTCGGTGCGCCCATGAAGTCGCCGCCCTATTCCGACATCAACCCCATGGGAAAAGTTCCGGCGCTTCGCCACGGCGAAACGGTCGTGACCGAAACACCCGCCATCTGTGCTTATCTCGCGGACGCTTTCCCCGAAGCCGGGCTTGCGCCAGCACCGCAAAGCGCCGAAAGAGGCCGATATTATCGCTGGATGTTTTTCGGCGCCGGTCCCCTTGAAGCCGCCATCACCAACCGGGCCTGCGGCTTTCAGGCGTCCGAGCAGCAGGGTCGTTTGCTCGGTTACGGGAGCTTCGTCACCGTGATGGACGCGCTCGAAAAGGCCGTGTCCGCGTCGGATTATCTCGTGGGAGACACATTCAGCGCGGCCGACGTCTACGTCGGATCGCAGATCGCATGGGGCCTCCGGCATGGCACCATGGAAAAGCGCCCCGCGTTCGAGCGGTACTGGGACCGTCTCAAGGATCGCCCGGCCGCCATTCGCGCTACCCGGATCGATGACGATCTGCTCGCGGAGACAAAGAAAGCCTGATCAGAGCGCAAGGTCGCGATGCGCGCGTCAACCTGAACGCGAAACCGGATGCAAGAAAACCGCCCGATATCGGTACGGAAGGGTTTATTGCACCGCGATAAAATGCGACAAGAGGTTGTAGAGCGCGCATGCAGGCGTGCAGGACTTTGTTCGGCCGCAAAATAGCGCAGGCGCTCCAAAATGGTTGACGAAAACGCTCGGGCATAGTCCTTTTATGGAATAAGTATCTCTACCTGAGCAATCCCCAACGCGAGGAACGATAGCCGCATGCCTCATGACACGCCGCTCATTGCTACCGTTGTTGGCGGGCTTGGGTTCGCGTTCATTTTCGGCGCTATCGCAAACCGCCTCCGCCTGCCGCCACTGGTCGGTTATCTGCTCGCGGGCATCCTTGTAGGGCCGCACACACCGGGCTTCATCGCCGATCAGTCGCTCGCGCCGCAGCTTGCGGAACTCGGCGTCATTCTTCTGATGTTTGGCGTAGGGTTGCATTTCTCGTTGTCGGATCTGCTCTCTGTCCGCAAGATCGCCATTCCAGGCGCGGTCGTGCAGATCGCGCTCGCGACGATCCTCGGCCTCGGCCTCGCGATGGCGATGGGGTGGCCCGTCGGTGCGGGGCTCGTTTTCGGCCTTGCGCTTTCGGTGGCGAGCACTGTGGTTCTTCTGCGCGCGATGCAGGAGCGGCGCCTCATCGAGACGGAACGCGGCCGCATCGCGGTGGGCTGGCTGATCGTTGAGGATCTGGCCATGGTTCTGGCGCTGGTTCTGCTGCCCGCGCTCGGCCCGTTGATCGGCGCAACAGGCGGTTCGGGCAACACCCCGGACCCGCTTGCGGCACGGCTCGGTCTCGACCTCGGCCTTGCCGGCATTCTCTTCGTAACCTTCGCGAAGGTCGGCGCCTTCGTCGCCCTGATGCTGATCGTCGGCAGGCGCGTCATCCCGTGGCTCCTGCATCGCATGGCGCATACAGGGTCACGCGAGCTGTTCCGCTTGTCGGTGCTGGCCATCGCACTCGGCGTTGCGTTCGGCGCGTCGGAACTGTTCGGCGTTTCGCTCGCCCTCGGCGCGTTCTTCGCGGGCATGATCATGAGCGAATCCGAACTGTCGCAGCGCGCGGCGCAGGAGACGCTGCCGCTGCGCGATGCCTTCTCGGTGCTGTTCTTCGTCGCCGTGGGCATGCTTTTCGACCCCACGAGCCTTGTCAACGACCCGCTCCCAATTCTCGCAGTGCTCTTCATCATCGTGATCGGCAAGTCGGTCGGCGCTTTCCTGATCGTCATCGGCTTCGGCTATCCCGTTGCCACCGCTCTCACGATTTCGGCGAGCTTGGCGCAGATAGGCGAATTCTCGTTCATCCTTGCCGATCTCGGTATTCAACTCGGCGTTTTGCCGAAGCAGGGGCGCGACCTCATTCTCGCGGGCGCGCTGCTTTCGATCGTGCTGAATCCGCTTGTTTTCGCGGGCGTCGATCGATTGAAGCCATGGTTCGAGCGCCGCCGCCCGCCCGTGGAGACGGCACCCGATGCGCCCGAGGTTGCGGCTCCCAAGCAGCCCAAGAAGAAAGAAGCCGATCCCGTCGAAAACGACGGGCCTCCGCAACCGACCAAGCTCGATAACCACGCGGTGCTTGTTGGATATGGCCGCGTCGGCAGCCTCGTCGGCAAAACTCTGAAGGAGAGCGGCAAGCCGTTCCTTGTCATCGAGGACGGCGAGAAGCCCTTGGCGAACCTCCGGGCGGAGGGCGTCGAGGTCATCGTCGGCAACGCGGCGAGTTCGGACGTTCTCGCCGCCGCGAATCTGAAGGGAGCAAGCGACCTTATCGTCGCCATCCCGAACGGCTTCGAGGCCGGACAGGTCGTCAGTCAGGCGCGCACGACGAACCCCGGCATGCGCATTGTGGCGCGCGCCCACTCCGATGCTGAAGTGGACCACCTGATGGGGCTTGGCGCGAACGCGGTGGTGATGGGCGAGCGTGAAATCGCGCGCGGCCTGATCGAAGAGATGTCCGGCGGCGCGGCAGTCATCGAGCCGGACGGCACACCCAAGGCTACGTCCGTATCGCGAGGCGGCGATGCTGAAATCCAGCGCGAGGATCGCGTCGTCTGAACCTTTCGAGACATCCGCACGCTTCGACCACGGTTTGGGTTTCGACCTTGGGCAAGCCCGTGCCGGGACCAGCCGTTTGAGCCTACGCGCCTTTCGACTTTCGAGAAGACTTTGGCTTCGGGGGCGGCAGTTCGCCCGCTGTCAGCGCAACGAGCTTCGAAAGCCACTCGGCGTCGTCCCAACGCTCACCCGCAATCAAGAAGTGCGGCTTCGCGCCCGGATAGGGAAAGCCGTCCTGCGGTTCTCCGAGAAAAGTGCGACCGGCAACGGTGGGCTTCACGAAAAGCTGGTCGTCACATACAAACGCGACCGTCTTGCCGTCGCAATAGATCGCATATTCGCCGAACATCTTGCGGGCGGACACGCGGCCCGCGCCCTGAAGCTGCTCGATGATGTAATCGGCGGTGCCTTGCTGCGACGCCACGGGACGTCTCCATGAAGATCGGCCCCGTTCGAGAACCCTTTCGAACGGGGCCGTAATGGCTGAATACAACTGCGCGGCCGCGATCAGAACATCGCGGCGTGCACGCGGTCCGGCGGGTTGTGGCCGTCGAGGAAGGTGCGGATGTTGATGATCACCTTCTCGCCCATGTCGAGGCGCCCCTCGATGGTCGCGGAACCGAGATGCGGCAGAACCACGACTTTCGGATTGCGCAGCAGCTTCGGATTGATCGCCGGCTCGTTCTCGAACACGTCGAGGCCGGCGCCCGCAACCTCACCCGCTTCGACCATGCGCGACAGCGCGTTCTCGTCGATGACTTCGCCACGCGCCGTGTTGACGATATAGGCCGTCGGCTTCAAGAGCTTGAGGCGGCGCGCCGAAAGCAGATGGAACGTCGCGGGCGTATGCGGGCAGTTCACAGAAATGATGTCCATGTGGGCGAGCATCTGATCGAGGCTTTCCCAATAGGTCGCACCGAGTTCGGCTTCCACCGCGCCGGGCACGCGGCGGCGGTTATGATAGTTGATCGACAGGCCGAATGCCTTGGCGCGGCGCGCGACGGCGCGGCCGATGCGGCCCATGCCGATGATGCCGAGCTTCTTGCCCCAGATGCGGTGGCCGAGCATCCACGTCGGCGACCAGCCGTGCCACTCCTTGCCGTCCTGCAGGTAGTCGGCCCCTTCCACGAGGCGGCGCGGCACGGAAAGGATCAGCGCCATCGTCATGTCCGCTGTATCTTCGGTAAGGATACCCGGCGTATTGGTGACGATGATGCCACGATTGCGCGCCGTTTCGAGGTCTATGTTGTCGACGCCCGTGCCATAGTTGGCGATCAGCTTCAGTTGAGGGCCCGCCGATGAAAGAAGCGTCTTGTCAATCCGGTCGGTTACGGTAGGAACGAGCACGGTTGCCGTTCGCATCGCCGCCGCGAGCTGGTCCCGCGTCATCGGTGCGTCGGAGGCATTGAGCGTCACGTCGAAAAGCTCGCGCATGCGGGCCTCGACAAGCTCGGGAAGTTTGCGGGTGACGACGACTTTAACGTTTTGTGCGGTCATAGGGGGCTCGACATGGCCGGCTTGGCCTTGATGGACAGGTGCAACGCAATCTCGATCCCGTTATCTAACAGATACGGCCCGCGATGACAAAGCTTCGGATCATTTGCGGCATATTAGTCGCGTTCTCGTTTTCTTCCGGTGCATCGTTAGCTCAGGAGGCGGGGCAACGCAATGCCGGGCCGGTCACCGGCCTGCCTTTGCCGCGCTTCGTCAGTCTGAAGGCGAGCGAGGTGAACGCGCGCGTCGGCCCCGGCGGCGATTATCAGATCGCGTGGGTGTTTCGCCGCGCGGGATTGCCGGTCGAAGTGATCGGCGAGTTCGAGAATTGGCGGCAAGTGCGCGATTCGGAAGGCGGCACGGGCTGGGTCAATGCGGCGCTGACGAGCGCGCGGCGCACGGCGGTTGTCGCGCCGTGGGTGAAGGATCGCATGCTGTTCCGACTGACTTCGTCGCGCGGCGGCGGCACACTCGTCGCGCAGATCGAGCCGGGCGCAATCGTCGATATCGCGCAATGCGATGGCGAGGATTGCGAGGTCTATGCGAGCAGGCAGAAGGGATATTTGCCGCAGAAGAGCCTTTGGGGTGTATATCCCGGCGAGAAGGTGAAATAGCGGCGCCTGCGCGCGGGCAATGATGAGGTGCGTCCTGACGTCGGCGCACCGTTTGAGGGGACGGTAATGGTCTACGAAATTTGCGAAATTCTGGTGAAAGAGGGCGAGGAAGCGGCGTTCGAGGCGGCGGTGAAGGAAGCCGCGCCGTTCTTCCAGCGTTCGAAGGGCTGCCTTGGCCTTGAGCTTCAGCGCACGATCGAAGCCCCGTCGAAATATCGCCTCGTCATCCGCTGGGAAACGCTCGACGACCACATCGTGCATTTCCGCAGTTCGGAGAATTTTCAGGAGTGGCGGAAACTCGCGGGGCCGTTCTTCGCCCAGCCGCCCCATGTCGAGCATACGAATGTGGCGCTGACCGCGTTCTGACGAGCGGCCACCTTTGAGCCTGTCGCGGCCCGCTCGCTGTTGACCGCGACAGAACGCCTTTTGCCCGGGAAGGGTCGAAAACGAGCGCGTCAAAAATTGTCTTCCGTGTGGAAAGTTCGCGTCTTCCATCGTTGCATCGCGCGAAGTGTGATGC
Source organism: Rhodomicrobium lacus (assembly GCF_003992725.1). Classification (NCBI taxonomy): domain Bacteria; kingdom Pseudomonadati; phylum Pseudomonadota; class Alphaproteobacteria; order Hyphomicrobiales; family Hyphomicrobiaceae; genus Rhodomicrobium; species Rhodomicrobium lacus. Next base: position 1,618,248 of record NZ_RZNF01000012.1, read on the forward strand.
TATGAACCCCGAACCGAGCGGTGATCCGGGCTTCCGTTGCAAAAGCGGCGGTATGTTATGTGAGGAACGGCGCGGTAATTCTCCCGGAGGGGTGCCCGAGTGGCTAAAGGGGACGGACTGTAAATCCGTTGGCTAAGCCTACGTTGGTTCGAATCCAACCCCCTCCACCATCTCACGCTCACGGCAACTCCTACACAATCCTCGGCGGTCCAGGCGGCAGGCGCCTATAGGGGTTTCTGTCTCGGTTTGACGCTCAGTTTCGGGCGGTCGTTGATGGACTGGTCCCGGCAAGGCGGTTTCGCAGCCGCATTCGGCCAGGGCGATCATCCCGGAGCGTTTGAAGCACGACAGCGCACTCGCTTGGATCGAGGATCGAGGATCGGGAATTTCGTGATATCTGGAAACCCGAAAAGAAATCTCGAAGCGGAGCGGGGTTTTGGGTCGACGCTTTTTCTTCACGCCGACCCGCTACATTTCGCTCGAAAGCGCTCTAAAGTGACTGGAAATCGATAACCGAGCGGCGATGCGTTCCTTTACGCCCGACGCTCCCGGCGAAGGATAGATCGTGGCTGAAACGTCCCCTCCTGCTGCTTCCGCACCCGAGTTCGATGAGCGCCGCACCGGCGTCACGGCCGAGACAGCCGAAACCGCTTCGGCAATCGAAACGATCAAGGCTTCACTCGACACGGCGGTCCAAGCCCCTGAACCCGTCATCCTCACCGAGGTGACCGGTCATATCGGGACCATCACGCTCAACAACACAGCCAAGCGCAACGCGCTGAGTTCAGCGCTGCTCGATGCGATCACCTCCGCGCTCGACAGCTTCAAGGCGCAGGCGGTGCGGGTGGTGATCGTGCGCGGGCAGAAAGGGATCAAGGTCTGGTCCGCCGGCCATGATATCAAGGAATTGCGGCGCGGGCACCAGGATCCGCTCGGCTATGCCGATCCGCTGGAGCAGGCGCTGCGCGCGATACGCTCGTATCCGGGCGCCGTCATCGCTATGGTGCAGGGTTCGGTCTGGGGCGGCGCGTTCGACCTCGTCCTGTCCTGCGACATGATCGTCGCTGACGAAACGTCCACCTTCGCCATCACGCCGGTCAATCTCGGCCTGCCCTACAACACCACCGGCCTGTTGCACTGCCTCAACCGGCTCCCGGTGAATTTCATCAAGGAAATGTTCTTCACCGCCAGCCCGGTAAAGGCGGAAGCCGCCGCGCGCTGGGGCATCATCAACCACCTTGTGCCGTCGGCGGAGATCGAAGCCTTCACGCTGGAACTGTCGGAGCACATTGCCACGAAGGCGCCGCTCGCCATCGCCGTGGTGAAAGAACAGCTTCGGGTGCTGACCGACTTCCAGCCGGTGGCGGCGCAGGTTTTCGAGCGCATCCAGAACATGCGGCGCGAGGTTTACGAGAGCGCCGACTACGAGGAGGGCATCGATGCCTTCCTCGAAAAACGAAAGCCGAATTTCCAGGGCAGGTGATCGGGGCGGCAATCGCCCTATGCCTTCGGCAGAGCCTCGATGATCACGAAAGCCTGCGCAAGCGGGTAGTCATCTGTGATGGTCAGGTGAATGCGCGCCTCGTGGCCATCGGGCAGCAGCGCCGCAAGCCGCTGGCCCGCACCGCCCGTGAGCCGCATTGTGGGGGCGCCGGTCGGAAGGTTCGTTACGCCCATGTCGCGCCAGAAGACGCCTTCCGACAGGCCCGTGCCAAGCGCCTTCGCGCACGCCTCTTTCGCCGCGAAACGTTTGGCGTAGGACGCCGCCCGCGCCGCCCGAGCATCGGATTTCGCGCGCTCCGTCTCCGTGAAGACGCGATCGAGAAAGCGCTCGCCATAGCGCGCGATGGTCTTTTCGACGCGGCGGATGTCGGTGAGGTCGCTGCCGATGCCGATGATCATGGCGAGCGCGTCGCTATTGCTGCTGCTGTTGCTGCTGGGCCGGGGCGTGCCCGCCGGGCCGCTTGTCGACGCCCTTCGCGATGGCGGCCCGCATGCGGCGGATCGCTTCCGGCAGGCCGATGAACACCGCTTCGCCGATGATCACGTGGCCGATGTTGAGTTCGCGGATCTCGGGGAAGGCGGCGAGATGCGTCGCGGTCTCAAAGTCAAGGCCATGCCCCGCATGGACTTCGAGACCGGCGGAGGCTGCAAGCGTGGCGGCCCTGGCCAGCCGGTCGAGTTCGGCACGCGCGGTCGCCTCTTCGCGCGCGATCCACGCCTCGCAATATTGGCCGGTGTGCAGTTCGACCACCGGCGCACCCAGGCGGGCGGCGGCTTCGATCTGGCGCGGCTCCGGATCGATGAAAAGCGACACGCGTATGCCGCCTTGGACGAGGCGCTTCACGACCGGGAGCAGGTGCTCTGCGCTGCCCGCGACGTCGAGACCGCCTTCGGTCGTCAACTCCTGACGCCGCTCGGGAACGATGCAGCACGCATGCGGCTTCGTCTTGAGCGCGATGCCGGTCATCTCCTCGGTTGCGGCCATCTCAAGGTTGAGCGGCGCGGCGATTTCGGCCTTGATGCGGCGGATATCCTCGTCGCGGATATGGCGGCGATCCTCGCGCAGATGCGCCGTGATGCCATCCGCGCCCGCCATCACGGCAAGACGCGCCGCTTCGATGGGATCGGGACGCGCGCCGCCACGGGCGTTCCTGAGTGTCGCGACATGATCGATGTTGAGGCCGAGGCGAACGGGAGAGCTTACGGACATGATCTCACTTACCGAAGGGAAGCAGCCGTCTTTGCCGGAGCGGAGCGCTGCGCGCTCTTCTGCAATTCGAGCAGACGGCGGATGAACACATAGACGGCCGCCGAAACGGCGCCGCCGAGGAGCAGCGCGCCGAGCGCCATCGGCTTCAGCACCGGCCAGAGCCCCTGAACGGCTGTGGCGATACCGTCAGGCGAGCCGTTTGTCAGGCTTTCGCCGAGCGCCTGCGCGCCGGTCTGAAAGTGGCTGAGGTCGGCATTCGCCGGGTTGCCGAGGAAGACGCTGCCGAGCGTGAAGGTCGAAACCCAGATCAGCGGATAGGTGATCGGATTGCCGGCGAACGTGCCCACTTGCGAGGCGAAGATATTGCCGCGCAGCAAGATTGCCAGCAGCGCCGCCAGCAGCATCTGGAAGCCGAAGAACGGCGTGAAGATCGCGAACACGCCCGCCGCGCAGCCGAGCGCGATGCTGTGAGGCGTCGATTTGATGCGGGCGAGGCGATAGAACATGTATCGCATGGAACGGTCGAAGCTACGCGTCGGCCAGAGCGCGTTGCGCACCCGTCTGCCGATCGAAAGCGGTTCCTTGCGTTTGAAAAGCATCAATCCCAGCCTGGAAAGCCAAACGCCTTCGCGAATGCCAACCTCTTCCGCCTCCCGGCAGAATCGGTATCGCCGGTTAAACCTTCAAGCCCCGGCTGCCCGGCTTCACAGCAGCTATACCTTTGACTGAGGCAGGGATTTGATCGGGCGGGAAGATGGGAATGTCAAGCCGAATGAGCGGGACGAAGGGCACCGGAAGCTTCGCGCGGCCGCCCGAGCGGTCGACGAGCGACGCGGCCGCGACGACAGTGCCCCCCGCCGCTTCCGCAGCTTCGATGCATTCGCGAGACGACAGCCCGGTCGTGACGACATCCTCCACCATGATGCAGCGCTGCCCCTTCTCGATGCGGAAGCCGCGCCTGAGGGCAAACGCTCCATCCACACGCTCGAAGAAGATCGCGGGCAGGCCGAGCTGGCGGCCCATCTCGTAGCCGACGACGACGCCCCCCATCGCCGGCGACACGACAAGATCGATGCCGTCGGCGAGGCCCGCAGCGCGGATCTTCCCGGCGAGCGCCGCGCAGAGGCGCTCGGCGCGCTTCGCGTCCATCAGCACGCGCGCGCATTGGAGATAGGCGGTTGAGTGGTTGCCCGACGACAGGATGAAGTGGCCTTCGAGCAGCGCGCCAGCGTCGCGGAATTCTGTGAGCACGGCATCGTCTGTGAGCATGGAGAAATCTTTCGAGAGGTCTGAAAGGAGATGTCGGGTCAGTCGATCACGCGGCTCGCAGAGCTGACCACGGGCAGGTTTTTGACGCCGTTGACGATATCCGTCAGATGCTTGAGGTCAAGAACCTCGATGTCGATGAGCATCTCCGTATAGTCTCGCGCGCGGGTGACCATTTGCAGCTTGTCGATATTGGCGCGCGCCGCGCCGATCACGCTCGCGATGCGGGCGAGACTTCCCGGCTCGTTGAGCGCGGTCACCTGCATGCGGGCAGGGTAAAGCTCCGTCGTGCCTTCCCGGATGTCCCATGTGACATCGATCCAGCGGTCGAGCTGGTCCTCGAAGGCGCGCAGCTTCGCCGAGTGGATGGGGTAGATCGTGATGCCCTTGCCGGGATCGAGAATGCCGACGATACGCTCGCCCGGCACTGCGCCGCCCTCCGCCAGCTTCACGATGGGCGAACCGTCCGCGTTTTGCAGCGGAACACCCTTGCTTCGCAACTCACGGTCCGAGCCGGTGAGAAGCCCGGCCCAGCGAAACTTGAATCCGGCCACGCGGCCGAGATTGAACCAACCCGCCTCGTCGCGCGTGATCGTGCGGCGCTTCGGGGGCACATCGCTGCGAAAATTCGGGTCGAGTGCGCCGAGCACCTCGTCCGCCGCGATCTCGCCCTGTCCGATGGCCGTCAGCAGATCTTCCGCCGTTTTCAACGCAAAGCGCGGCAGGATGGGCGACAATTCGGTGTCCGGCGCCTTGTCGGCACGCTCCAGCGCGGCTTTCATGATGTCGCGGCCGAGGGCGAGATACTGCTTTCGCACGGCCTCCCGCGTGGCGCGGCGGATGGCGGAGCGCGCCTTGCCGGTCATGACGGCATTTTCCCACGCGGCGGGCGGTGTCTGCGCCTCCGAAAGGATGATCTCCACCTCGTCGCCGTTCTTCAACTCGGTCAAAAGCGGCATGTGCCGGCCGTTGATCTTCACGCCGACGCAATGATTGCCGATATGCGTGTGAACCGCATAGGCGAAGTCGATGCCATTCGCGCCGCGGGGCAAGGCGATGAGGCGGCCCTTCGGTGTGAAGCAGAATACCTGATCGAGGAAAAGTTCGAGCTTCGTATGCTCCAGGAATTCTTCCGGGTTGTCGCCTTCGAGGAGGTTGTCGACGAGCTTGCGGAGCCACTGATAGGCCATGCTCTCGCTTGGCTGCGGGCCTTGCGCAGCCTGCTCGTCGCCGTGCAGCTTCGCCAGCGCGGCGAGCTTGTAGCCCGAATGCGCGGCAACGCCATATTCCGCGATCTGATGCATCTCGGCGGTGCGGATTTGCAGTTCCACGCGCTGGTGACGCGGCCCGACGATGGTCGTGTGGATCGATTTGTAATCGTTATGCTTCGGCGTCGAGATGTAATCCTTGAAGCGGCCCGGCACGACGCGCCACGTGCGATGCACGACGCCGAGCGCCGTATAACAATCCTGCACCTCCGGCACGATGACGCGGAAGCCGTACACATCGGACAGTTGCTCAAGCCCGATCTGCTTGTTCTGCATCTTGAGCCAGATCGAATAAGGCTTCTTCTCGCGGCTGGTAACGTCCGCCTTGATGGCCTGCGCTTCGAGCTTGGTCCTGAGTTCGCTCGCGATTTCCTCGGTCAGCCCGCGATTTTGCTCGCGCAGCACGTTGAGGCGGGACATCAGCGTTTCGTAAGCCGCCGGATGCAGCCAGCGGAAGGACAGTTCCTCCAGCTCGTCGCGGATTTCCTGGATGCCCATGCGACCGGCGAGCGGCGCATAGATATCCATCGTCTCCTGGGCGATGAGGCGGCGCTTCTCGGGCTTCATGTGCTCGAGCGTGCGCATGTTGTGCAGCCGGTCCGCGAGCTTGACGAGCAGCACGCGCACGTCGCTCGAAATGGCGATCAGGAGCTTGCGGAAATTTTCGGCCTGCTGCGTCTTCTTGGAGACGAGATTCAGCTTTTCGATCTTGGTGAGACCGTCCACGAGCGCGGCGATGTTCGGACCGAAAAGCTTCTCGATCTCGTCCTTTGTGGCCTGCGTGTCTTCAATCGTGTCGTGAAGAAGGGCGGTCGCAATCGTCTCGTCGTCGAGCTTGAGCCCGGTCAGGATAGCGGCAACCGCCAGAGGATGGGAAAAATACGGATCGCCCGACGCGCGCTTCTGCTGGCCGTGCGCCTGCATGGCATAGACATAGGCGCGATTAAGGAGAGCCTCATTCGCCTTGGGATTGTAGCTCAGCACCTTTTCCACGAGATCGTACTGCCGCATGATTGCGGGCGGTTGCGATCTCGTTCGAGTTTCAAGCTGCACGGCCTCGACTGTCTGTTGTTCTTTATTTACGCCACGAGAATAAGTGAAATTCCGAACTTAACCAAGCGTGACGCAGCGCCGTGAACAGCGAATTTACCCCTTCGAGCGCCCGCCGCTCGCGGCCTCGGCCGGAATGCTGCGCGCGAGCCCCTGGAGAAGCTCTTCCTCGGTGATGCGGTCGATCTGCTGATCGGCGAACTGATCGTCCGGGCCGAGCACGTTGACCTGCCGCGAACTCGGCAGCGACGGCGCAGCCTCGGCTTCCGGCTCGTCGACCTCGACATGGGATTGCAGCGAGTGGATCAGGTCTTCCTTGAGATCTTCCGGCGAAACGGTCTGATCGGCGATTTCGCGAAGCGCCACCACCGGATTCTTGTCGTTGTCGCGATCGATCGTGATAGGCGCGCCGGCCGACACCGCCCGTGCCCTGTGCGCGGCGAGAAGCACAAGTTCGAAGCGATTCGATACCTTATCAACGCAATCTTCTACGGTGACGCGTGCCATGAACACCTCAAATGTTGGAAGGTCGCTAAAATAGGACCGCCGCCCAGCATTTGCAAGCTCAAGTTGGCACGAGTGGCTTGCCGGAAGCTTTCCCTTGCCCCGGCCGGAACATGCGCATGCCTGCATGCCTTTTCCTGACAAGAGAGATGAAGCGCCACTCAATGCGGAAGACATGTCATGACTGTCAGCATAACTCACGTCTACGATACCTACGAAAGCGCCGGTTGCGCCATAAGAGAGCTTGAGGCGGCCGGTTTCCACCGCGACGAAATCAGCATCATCGGCACCAATCCGAAGGCTGACGAGGCTTTCCGCGCAATAGAGGAGAACGAGGAGGGAGATGCCGCCGCCACAGGCGCAACGCTTGGTGGCGTTGCAGGCGCAGGGGCAGGCATGCTCGCTTCACTGGGACTTGTGGCCATACCGGGCATCGGCCCGCTCGTTGCGGCGGGCGTCCTGGCAACGACGCTCGCAGGCGCGGCGACGGGTGCGGTAGCGGGTGGTCTTCTCGGCGGGCTGGTCGCCTACGGCATTTCGGAAGACGAAGCCGAAGCTTACGCGGAGTCGCTGAAACGTGGCGGCACGCTCGTCTCAGTCCGCGTCCATGAGGACAAGGCCGACGAAGCGGAACGCATCATGCGGCGCCATCACCCGGTCGATATTAAGGCGCGCGCCGACGAGTACCGGAATGACGGTGATCGCGATAGGGCCGCCGCCTTTCCTCAAAAGGAAAGCGGCACGGGCAGACAACAGCCGCGCGCGATGTAATCAGAGGGGGATGCGCTTCCTGCATCCCTTCCTTGTCATTCACGGGGGTCAATGCCCGCGCGACAACTCCTCGCGAATGATCGCTGTCACGCAGGTCGCCACGATGCCCGGGAGATCCGAGCGAAGCGCGACGATCTCGTTTCTTAGCGCCGACATTTCTTTCCGGATGTCGCCGAGTTCCGCCTTGACCTCAAGGAGCGCGTTTTCATTATCCGTCACCTTGCGCAGGATGTGGCGGGACACGGTTTTTTCGCCCTTCGCGTCTTCTTCGAGAAGCGTCAGGCGCCGGTTCAGCGTCGCAATATCGGACTCGTCGATCATCGTGCCTCGCGCTTCTGTTCGCGCCATCATACGAAGTGGAAAACTGTTTCGCAATTCGAGACCGCCCGTTAACCTTTTTTGGGCCGCGCACATCTTGTCTCTCGGACGCGGTTCTTCTAAGCCTTTCACATGAGCGCTGAATCGCTTCCGCATGCGGATCAAAAAGACGTCGAAGAACTTGCGCGGGGCGTTCGCTCCGGCAATCGCGTGTCCGTCGCGCGCGCCATCACCCTGATCGAGAGCCGAAAACCCGCGCACCGCGTGAAGGCGCGGCTTTTGCTGACGACACTGAACGATGCGGCAGGGCGCGCGCTCCGTGTCGGCATAACCGGCGTGCCGGGCGCGGGCAAGTCGACCATGATCGACGCGCTGGGAACGCTGCTTGTGCGGAAGGGGCATCGCGTGGCCGTGCTCGCGGTCGATCCGTCCTCGACGCGGTCGGGTGGCGCGATCCTTGGCGACAAGACCCGCATGGCATCGCTCGCCGCGGAAGAGAACGCATTCATTCGACCCTCCCCATCCTCGGGAACGCTCGGCGGCGTGGCGCGGACAACGCGCGAAACGATCCTCCTTTGCGAGGCGGCAGGCTTCGACGTGATCCTTGTCGAGACGGTCGGCGTCGGGCAATCCGAGGTCACGGTCGCCGGCATGGTGGATTTCTTCCTTCTGCTGATGATCGCGGGCGGCGGCGACGAATTGCAGGGCATCAAGAAAGGCGTGATGGAACTCGCCGACTTGATCGCGATTACCAAGGCCGACAGCGGTAACGAGCACGCCGCGCGCCGCGCCGCCGGAGATTATCGCGCCGCCCTCCACATCCTCACCCCCGCGAGCGCAACGTGGAAACCGCCCGTCATCACGATCTCCTCGCGCGATGGCATCGGCCTCGACGATTTGTGGACGAATGTGCTCACCCATCGCGCAACCCTCGAAGCGACAGGGGAGTTCACGTCCAAGCGCCGCGATCAGGACGTGCGCTGGATGCACGCGATGATCGAGGAGCAGATCCGGCAGGCATTTCTTGCGAACGAAGCGGCTACCGCGAAAATCGCCGCGCTCGAAAGCGAGGTACGCAGCGGCGTCAAACCGCCGTCCGTCGCCGCCGACGAGGTGACCGCCCTGATTTTCGGGCGCGGTTGAGCCAATGAAACGCGCGTATCCCATCCGCGTGCTCGTGACCGGCTTCGGCCCTTTTCCAGGTGTGCCGCATAACGCGTCGGAGACTCTCGTGCGCCTCCTTGCGACGCAGGCCCCATTCCGCGCAAACGGGATCGAGGTTTCAACCGCGGTTCTTCCCGTGACCTGGGAGAGCGCCCATAAGGCCGCAAGCAGCGCCGTCGCCGCTTTCGCGCCCGATGCGGTGCTACATTTTGGCGTTTCGAGGCGCGCCACGGCCTTCGAGATCGAGTCCCGCGCAGTGAACATGTGCGGCCAGCGACCGGACGCCCATGGCCGGATCGCTCCGCCGATGCCGCTCGTGCGTGCGGGCAAGCCGCTCCTCGCGCCGACGCTCGCTCCGCTTCACCTCATACGCGCCTTGCGCCGGGCGAACGTTCCAGCGGAACTGTCGCGAAACGCCGGCCGTTATCTTTGCAACGCACTTTACTACCGCAGCCTTACGCGCGAGGGCGATGGCGGGCCGCTGGCCGCGTTCATTCATATGCCGGTTCTGGGTGATCCTTCGCTGCGTTCCCGCATAACGATAACGCAAGCCGTGGATGCCGCCCGAATTCTCGTTCAGGCCGCCGCCGAAGCCGTGCTACGCGCGAAGAGGCAAACGGCACGCCAAGGCAGGAGACGATACCGCGATGGATCGCAGACATTTCATAGGCTTGGGCGGAGCGGCGGCCCTGTTCGGCGCGAGCGCGGCTGAAGCGGCTGTCGCCGTCGCGGAGAGGTCCGGCAGGGCGCTCTCCGATTTCGGCGTCATCGCGAACGGCGAAGCGGATCAGACGTCCGCGCTGCAAAAGGCCATCGACGCGCTTGCCGAAGCGGGGCAGCCGATCCTCGTGCCGGCAGGAAGTTATCGTGTGTCGGGCGTCCAGCTCCCGGCCAGGGCAACGCTCATCGGAACGTCGGGCCTAAGCGTGATCGTCGCGCCACCCGGCCGCCCGGCATTCGAGTGCGTCGGCAAAGAGAGCGTGACCCTGCGCGGTCTGTCCTTCGTCAATCAGGGCCTCGTCGCGCGCGAATGCCGCAATCTGACCGTGGCAGAGTGCGAGGTTCTTTCGAGCGACGGCGACGGGCTCTATTGCGGGGGCTCGGGCCTGCTCGTCACCGGCAATCGCGCGTCCTCCTGTGCGAAAGCCGCCATCTGGGTCGAAGGCGACGGCCTCGTCACGAACAACCTTGTCAGCGGTCGCGGGCGCTTCGGCCTTCGCATCGGCAACGCGTGGCGGCTTGGCACGGTGAGCGTGATCGCCAACTCCATCGACGGGACTTCGGTCGGCATCGGCGTTTCAAGCGCCGAGCAGGGCTACGCCATGATCACGATGAATCTGATCGCCGGTGCAAGGGAAGGCGGCATACGCGCGCTCGATGGGGAGACGATAATAGGCAAGGATCTGACGCGCGGCGGCTCGGAAGCCTTTCGCAACCTCGCCATCGCCGCGAATGTGTCGATGTGACCGTTGACGTCCGGCGCGCCGCGCCGTCAGCGACGCCGATCGAGGCAGGCTGATCCGGGCCGCAAAATTCGCGGGCGATCCCTAAAGAATGCAGATGCCGCGCATCGTGGGGCTGACGCAAAATTCAACCTGCAAACGAGGAATACGAGCGGCATCTTTTCCCGATATAATACTTGCCGGGGAATGTATACACTGCGCCGCTTGTTTGACACTTTCCGTACCTTCAAAGAATAATTTGGCGAAACCGCAAACCGGCCGAGCCATACGATGTTTTTCTCAAGACCGAGCCAGCCCGATTTTGTCGGCGAACCGGTGAGTGCGCCCCGACGAAGCACGGAGGGTGCGCCTTTTCTGACGCTCGATGGCGTGACGCTTCAATACAAGACGCGCGACCGCATCGTGACCGCCACCTATCGCGTGGATTTCAACGTCTTCAAATCGGACCGCTACATCCTGCTCGGCCCTTCGGGTTGCGGAAAATCGACGCTGCTGAAGGCAGTGGGCGGTTTCATCCGGCCTACCGAAGGCGAAATTCTTCTCAACGGACAGAAGATCCGGAAACCCGGCCCCGACCGCATGATGGTGTTTCAGGAGTTCGATCAGCTCGCGCCGTGGAAAACGGTCCGCGAGAACATCCTTTTTCCGCTGCGCGCCACGGGCAAGTTTTCCCGCGCCGAAGCCGAAGACCGCGCCGCGTACTACATCGAGAAGGTCAAGCTCGACAAGTTTGCGAATGCCTATCCGCATACGCTCTCGGGCGGCATGAAACAGCGCGTGGCCATCGCGCGGGGAATGGCGATGGAGCCGGACATTCTCCTGATGGACGAGCCGTTTGCGGCCCTCGACGCCCTGACCCGCGACCGGATGCAGGACGAGTTGCTGCGGCTGTGGAACGACACGCGGGTCACACTCCTGTTTGTCACGCACTCCATCAGCGAGGCCGTCAAGCTCGGCAACCGCATTCTGCTCCTGTCCGCGCTGCCGGGGCAGGTCAAGGCGGAGATCGGCTCGCGTGGCGACGGCGTTTCCGACGCGGGGCTCGAAACGATGATCCACGATATTCTCTTCTCGGACGGTGACGGCGCGGCCGCACACGCACCCGCGCATGTCTGAGCCCGTGACCGGCGCCGTGGAGCGCCCCGACGTCTTCTTCGAGACAAAGGCGACGTCCGCCATCGGCCCGACCGAAAAGCGAATTTCGTTTGCCGCGCGGCTGTGGATGAGCGGCGTCTTCCGGAAGAGCGTCATCCTCGTCCTGCTCGCCACGGCGTGGGAGCTGTACGCGCGCCAGCTCAACAACGACCTGCTTTTCCCGACCTTTTTCCAGACCGTTACGGCCTTCGTCGACTGCATCGAGGACGGCACGCTGCCCGGGCGCGTCTGGTCATCGCTCAAGGTGCTGCTGACGGGCTACAGCCTCGGCATTCTGATCGCCGCGGCCATCACCGTGCTCGCTCTCGTTACGCGCGTCGGCGACGATCTCCTCGAAACGCTCACCGCGATGTTCAATCCGCTGCCCGCCATCGCGCTCTTGCCGCTGGCGCTGATCTGGTTCGGGTTGGGCACGCAGAGCATCGTTTTCGTCCTCGTTCATTCGGTACTCTGGCCTGTCGCGCTGAATGCGAATTCGGGCTTCAAGTCCGTATCGCCGACGCTGCGCATGGTCGGACGGAACTACGGCCTCGGTCTGTTCGCGACAGTGCGTCAGATCCTCATTCCTGCGGCGCTGCCAAGCCTCATCACGGGCCTCAAGGTAGGCTGGGCCTTTGCATGGCGCACGCTGATCGCGGCGGAACTCGTGTTCGGCGTCAGTTCGGGAAGCGGCGGTCTCGGCTGGTTCATCTTCGAGAACAAGAACCAGCTCGAAATCGCGAACGTCTTCGCCGGGCTTTTCACGGTGATCCTGATCGGGCTTGCGGTGGAAGGGCTGATCTTCCGCACGCTTGAGGAAAGGACCGTGCGGCGTTGGGGCATGCAGTCTTGAATCCGGGCGGTCGCGGCGCGAGCCGCCGCTTGTCCGGCGCAGCGCTTGCCTTGTCGGACGGCGTGAAAATTTGCGCGAGCCGTCGCTCGCGATAGAGGGGAAAAGATCATGAAAAACCTGTTCCGAAGTTTGGCGGCTGCCGTCGCCGGGTTCCTGCTTCTCGCAACAGCGATGCCACAGGCGAACGCCGAAACCGGCACCGTCCGCATCGCGAAGCAGTTCGGCATTTCCTATCTGCCGCTGGTGCTTCTCGAAGAGCAGAAACTTATCGAAAAGCACGCGAAGGAACTCGGCCTCGATGTGTCGGTCGAGTGGCTGCGCTTCACCGGCGGCTCGGGCATGAACGAGGCGATCCTGTCCGGCAACCTCGATTTCGCATCGGGCGGGGTGGGGCCTCTCCTGACGATCTGGGGCAAGACGCAGAACAATTTCAAGGTGAAGGGCGTCACGTCCTTCAACGCGATGCCGATCATTCTCAACACCAACAACCCGAACGTTAAGACCATCAAGGACTTCACGGAAAAGGACAAGATCGCGCTGCCCGCCGTGAAATCCTCGATTCAGGCGGTGACGTTGCAGATTGCCGCCGAGAAAGCGTTCGGCAAGGGTCAGGCGAACAAGCTCGACTCGATCACGATCTCGCTCGGCCACCCGGACGGTCAGGCGGCGCTTCTGAGCGGAAAATCGGAGGTCACGGGGCACTTCACCGCCGCGCCTTTTGCCTATGACGAGCTTGCCGATCCGCGCGTCCACAAGGTGCTCGACAGCTACGAAGTGCTCGGCGGCCCGCACACCTACAATTCGGTCTGGGCGACGTCGAAGTTCCACGACGAAAATCCGAAGGTGATCAAGGCGTTTCTCGCCGCGCTTGAGGAGGCCATCGCTTTCATCAAGGCCGAGCCTCTGAAGGCCGCCGAGATCTGGGTCAAGGCCGAAAAATCGAAGCTGACGCCGGAGCAGGCAGCGGAGCTTATCCAGAAGCCCGAAAACGAATGGACGCTCACGCCCAAGAAGATCGTCGACTATGCGGACTTCATGTATTCGACGGGCGCGATCTTGGCGAAGCCCGCAAGCTGGAAGGACGTCTTCTTCGACGACATCCATCACCTGCCCGGAAGCTGAGACCGCTGAGCGCTCGGATAGAGCGAGGCGAGGCAGATTGACGGTAACCGAAAATTGCGACTGTCGCGCGCCCCGCCGGCGCATAAGCTTGGCGGGGCGTCTTCATTGCATCGGCGATATCGTATACAAGCGTGAGAAATGACTAAGGAAAATCAGATATGAGCGAACCCGCGAAACGGGATGGGGGCAGCATTCCGCATGTCCTCGCCCACAATCCGGCGGACAACGTGGCCGTTGCGGTGATCGAGGGGCTGAGCGCAGGCACGACCGCGTTCGGCGTGATCACCGAGACCGACGCGCCCTTTCAGTTACTGGTGAAACAGGACATCCCGATCGGCCACAAGGTCGCGCTCAAGGATCTGAAAGCGGGCGACACGGCCATCAAATACGGCCAGGACGTCGGCCGCATCGTGAAGGACGTCGCCAAGGGCGAGCACGTCCACATCCACAATCTCAAGACCAAGCGCTGGTAAGGACGCCACGATGAGCATAGTGCAAGGCAAGGAAAGCCCGTTCGTCGGGGGCGCCCCGGATCAGTTTTTCACTCCAGCGCTTTCCGGAAAACGGGCCTCGCAGGACTACGCGAAGGCCACCTTCACGGGCTGGCGGCGCGAAAACGGCCGCGTCGGCGTTCGTAATCACGTCGTCATCCTGCCGCTCGACGACCTTTCCAATGCGGCTTCCGAAGCTGTTGCGGCGCAGGTCAAGGGCACGCTGGCGCTGCCCCACGCCTATGGCCGCCTCCAGTTCGGCGAAGACCTCGAACTCTTCTTCCGCACGCTGATCGGCACAGGCTCCAATCCGAACGTCGCCGCCGTCGTCGTGATCGGCATCGAAGACCAGTGGACGAACCGCGTCGTCGAAGGCATCGCGAAGACGGGCAAGCCCGTCGTCGGCTTCGGGATCGAGGGTCACGGCGACATAGCGACCGTCGCGAAGGCGAGCTACGCGGCGAAGAAGTTCGTGCAATGGGCGACCGAACTGCCGCGCGAGGAAGCCCCGATCTCCGAGCTTTGGGTTTCGACGAAGTGCGGCGAGTCCGACACGACGACGGGCCTTTCCTCCTGCCCCGCAGTGGGCAACATGTATGACAAGCTGATCCCGCTCGGCATCTATGGCGTCTTCGGCGAAACGACCGAAATCACCGGCGCGGAGCATCTGGCCCGCGAGCGCGCCGCGACGCCCGAGATTGGCGAGAAGTGGTATGCCATGTGGAAGGCGTATCAGGAAGACGTGATCGAAGCGCACAAGACGAACGACCTTTCCGATAGCCAGCCCACCAAGGGCAACATCGCGGGCGGCCTCACCACAATCGAAGAGAAGGCGCTCGGCAACCTCGAAAAGATCGGCCACAATTCCAAGTTCCTCGACGCGCTTGAGCCCGCCGAGGCACCCGCGAAAGGCCCCGGCCTCTACTTCATGGACTCATCCTCGGCAGCGGCCGAGTGCGTGACGCTGATGGCGGCTGCGGGCTACGTGGTCCACACCTTTCCGACAGGTCAGGGCAACGTCATCGGCAACCCGATCCTGCCGGTCATCAAGATCAGCGGCAATCCGCGCACGATCCGCACCATGGGCGAGCATATCGACGTGGACGTGTCGGGCGTTCTGCGGCGCGAGATCACCATCAGTCAGGCGGGCGACTCGCTCATCGACATGATCGTGCGCACGGCGAACGGGCGGCTCACGGCGGCGGAAGCGCTCGGCCACCGCGAGTTCGTCATCACCAAGCTTTATCGCAGCGCCTGACACGCGATAAGCCGAACCTCAGCCGGGCGCGCGCATGCGAAAGCAGCGAGCGCGCCCGGCGGATCGGGAGAACCCATGAAAGTTGTGGTGACGGAGTTCATGGACGAGCACATGCTGCGCGCCGGGTTGCCCGGCGTGGAGGTCGTCTACGATCCCGAACTGGTCGACAAGCGCGACGCACTCTTCGCCGAGGTTGCCAACGCGGACGCGCTCATCGTGCGCAACCGCACACAGGTGAAGGGCGCGCTCCTCGATGCGGCGGCGCGGCTCAGATGTATTGGCCGTCTCGGTGTCGGCCTCGACAACATCGACACCGCCGCATGCAAGGCGCGCGGCATCGCTGTCTATCCCGCCACCGGCGCTAACGACATTTCCGTTGCGGAATATGTGATCGCGGCGGCGCTGCTGCTCATGCGCGGCGCGTTCGGAGCGAGCGCAGAACTGGCAAAAGGCGGCTGGCCGCGTCAGGCGCTGATGAACGGCGGCGAGGTTTACGGCAAGCGTCTCGGCCTTGTCGGCTTCGGCGCGATTGCGCGGCACGTGGCGCGACGTGCGGCGGCTCTCGGCATGACGGTCGCGGCTCACGATCCTTTCGTCGCCAACGACGATGCGGCATGGACGCAGGATTTCGGCCGCGTGGAGCCGCTGGGCCTCGACGCGCTGCTCGCCGCGTCGGACATCCTATCGCTTCACGTGCCGCTGACCGATGCCACGCACGGCCTCATCGACGAGCGCGCGTTTAGCCGCATGAAGCGCGGCGCTATCCTCATCAACACGGCGCGCGGCGGCGTGGCGGACGAGCGCGCGCTGGCCCGCGCCCTTCGCGAAGGGCGGCTTGGCGGCGCGGCGCTCGACGTGTTCGAGGCGGAGCCGTTTCCGCAAGGCTACGCAGAACGCTTCGAGGGCTTGCCAAACCTTGTTCTAACGCCGCATATCGCGGGGCTTACGGCGGAGGCGAACCGGCGCGTGTCGGAGTTGACCGTCGCCAATGTCCGCCGCCATCTTGCCGAAGCCTGACGCATTCGGAGCCGATAATGCCGATCTTGACCATCGACGAGGCGGAAGAGCTGACCGCCCAAGCCCTGCAACGCTCGGGCGCGAATGCGGCCAGTGCCGCCAGCACCGCTCACGCGCTCGTTGCCGCGGAGGCGGATGGCCTCAAGGGGCACGGGCTGGTGCGCGTGCCGACCTACGCGGCGCAGTTGAAGTCGGGGAAAGTGAAGGGCGACGCGGTCCCATCCGCAACGCTCACGCGCCCTGCGGCGCTTCTCATCGACGCCGGTTACGGCTTCGCCTATCCCGCGCTGGAACTCGCCGTCGAGCGGCTCGTCCCGCTCGCCCGCAAGCACGGCATCGCGCTGGCAGGCGTCACGCGCTCGCATCATTGCGGCGCGGCGGGGTTGCCGGTCGAAGCGCTGGCGCGAAACGGTATCGTCTCGCTGCTGTTTGCCAACGCCCCCGCCGCGATGGCGCCCTGGGGCGGGCGAACCCCGCTTTTCGGCACGAACCCGCTCGCCTTCGGCTGTCCGCTGCCGGCCGGCGATCCCATCGTCGTCGACATGTCGCTGTCGAAGGTGGCGCGCGGCAACATCATCGCGGCCAAGCGCAAGGGCGAGGCGATCCCGCCCGACTGGGCCATGGATGCCGAAGGCCGCCCGACGACCGACCCGGCAGCCGCGCTGGCTGGCACCATGGCCCCGCTCGGCGACGCAAAGGGCGTGGCGCTCGCGCTCATGGTGGAGCTTCTGGCCGCCGGGTTGACCGGTTCGCGCTTCGCTTCGGAAGCGACGTCCTTCCTCGATGACATCGGCGAACCGCCTGCTACCGGCCAACTCCTGATCGCCATCGACCCGCTCGTCTTCTCCGACAACGCCCTTGAGCGTTTCGCAGTGCTCGCTCGCATGATCGAAGCGCAGGAAGGCGCGCGCCTGCCGGGAGCGCGGCGATATCAGATCCGCGCGGCCTCGCGCCGGGATGGGCTCGACGTCGCAGAACCGCTCGTTGCGGAAATCGCAGCGCTTGGGGCATAGGCCCACGTGGAACGGCGGTCCCGATGGCGCTGTAATCCGGGCCGTTCATGACCGTCAGCGGCGGCGGAAGGGCTGGCGGCAAGCGGTGTCCCGCCCGATGCGGCAGCAGGCTCGGTGTGCGGCGAGCCGCACAGTTTGTGCGCCGATAATGCAGGCATCGGCACCATTCGTTGATTCCGGCTTTTCTATTATTCGCGCGATACATGAAGAAATCCGAAATCGAAGTTCATGAAAAATTGACGACGTCGCTAACCTTGATTACTCCTCCAACAAAAATCGGAATAGTACGAGAGGCAACGCTCAGCTTAAATTCGCAATGCAGCCATAATTCCGCCTTCTGATGCTTTAGCTCTCTCTAAGATGGTGATTTAATGGTGGCATGGCTTGTTAAATTAAATTCCTGGCCGATGTCTTTACGGCTCATGATTACGGGAGCGGTCATCACATCGGCAGCGCTGATACAGTTGCCAGTGGCCATCGAAGTGCCTGGCGAGCCCTTCCTCCTGTGCTACATCGCATCTGCCTGCTGCGCGTTGGCTTTCGGCCGCGTCAACGGCTTCCTCGCCATCGCTATCAGCTCGGTCTTGTCTTTTCTTTTCTTCGAGCCTTATCGTTCTTTACGGATCCAGTATGCTGGCGATCTCATCGCAATCGAAGCGTACGCCGTTATCGGCGCGATCAGCGTTTCGGCGCTCGCAAGGATGGTGGCGTCGATCATCGCCGAGCAGGAGACTGCCTCCCTCGCAAAACAACACGAGGAGCACAGCCGACTGATGCTGAACGAGATGACCCATCGAGTTGCCAACAACTTTCAGGCTGCTGCGTCGCTCATCCGATTGAGAGCCTCTGATGTGCGAGACTCGGGAGCAAAAACCGCGCTCGATGAAACTGTGGAACAAATCCTTATTTTTGCGCGGCTTCACAGGCAGCTTTGCAACAACGTCGACGGTACCATCACCCTTGATAGCACCCGCTTTTTAAGAGAAATCTTTGAGGCTATCAAAAATAGCCAGGGAATGAGAAGTGACATACGGCTCGAACAGAAGGTTCAAAACGTTGATCTTACGTTCGCGGAAGCCTTGCCGCTTGGCCTCATTGTGAATGAGCTTGTTACCAATTCGATGAAATATGCCTTTCCGAATTCGCGCCCCGGCTCGATCACCCTGACACTCACGGTCTCGGGATCGGAGTGTCAGCTTTGCGTTTCTGACGACGGGGTCGGTTTGCGGAATGGAGATTTTGGTTCCGGAAGGGGATTGGTTTTGGTGCGGGAACTTACCAATCAACTCAGGGGCGAATTCGAAATTCACTCGTCGAGTAAAGGGACCGAAGCGAAAATCAAATTCCACGCAGTCAAGCGGCCCAAGTTGCAGACATTGGTCGCATGACCGGGATTCCGCCTTCACTCGTCAAACGGATATCGGCCCTCCTCGAACGCCCGCTGGATGACTCGAAGCGTCGCTAGGTCTGGCGCGTTGCGCCCGCTCCTCGGAAACGCGCAATAGAGCATTTCATTGTTTGACGGAACCGTATCCATCGTTCTCGAATTTATCTGAATCTTCGCGCTTAGATCAAGTATTACTGAGAGGTATTTTGCGTAGCATCGCCCGTCGATACACGCATCGGGTGCCCTGCGGTCGGTCACAAAACGATGCCGCGCAAATATTTATATCATTTGAAATCGATGATATAATGATCCTCCGCAGGCAGGCGACCGACGGCTCAAAGGGGCACAGTTGGCCAGAAGTCTTGTCGGCGCTGATTACGCAACCGGTCGCTCACTGCCCCATATAAAAAGGACACGCCTATGCACGGCATAGGAGATCGCGCAAAGGTAGGCTTGACCGATGAGGATCAACCAGCCGTTTGAATCCAATCGCAAAAAAGTAGTTAATTATAACTGGGCATAAACGTCACACCCCCGGCTTGCGCCGCCAAACTAACCTTGGAAATTGACAAGGATCCCGCGCAAAAAACGCAAACGAACGCCGCTATTTCCCAATTTTTGTGTCCATTTTTAGGTATTTTGCATACGATTTAGACCAAAGTATAGTCCGGCAATGAATCCCTTCCCGCGACGGGCGGATGCTATAAGAAGGGCGGACGGAACGACCCCTGATTATAGATTTGGAGAACGCCATGATTTCGAGACGGGCATTCATCGGCGGCGCTGCCCTTTCCATAGCCGCGCCTGGACTGCTTCGGGCGCAAGGCGTCCGCACGCTGAAGATTTCTCATCAGTTCCCGGGTGGCACGATCGATCAGGGCGATTTCCGTGATCGTCTCGTGAGGCGGTTCGCAGCCGAGGTCGAGAAGCGCACGAATGGCGCGCTGAAATTTGAAATCTATCCCGGCTCGTCTCTCATGAAGACGTTCGCGCAGTTTTCTGCGCTGCGCAAAGGCGCTCTCGACTTCTCGCTCTATCCCCTCCCTTATGCCGGCAGCGAAGTTCAGGCGTTGAATCTCGGCCTGATGCCGCTTCTCGTCACGTCCTACGAACAGGGCGCGAAGTGGAAAGATGCCCCGATCGGTCAGTCGCTCTCCAAGATCGCCGAAGCCAAGGGCGTGAAGTTCATCACCTGGGTATGGCAGGCAGGCGGCGCTGCGTCGCTCAAGAAGGCGATCCGCGTTCCGGATGACGTGAAGGGCCTGAAGATCCGCGGCGGCAGCCGCGAATTCGACCTCATGCTGACAGCGGCGGGCGCGCAGGTTTCCACCATGCCGTCCAACGAAATCTATCTCGGCATGCAGACGGGCGCGCTCGACGCCGCGTTGACCTCTTCGACGAGCCTTATGTCCTTCCGCGTTGAAGAACTCTGCAATTCCATCACCACCGCGCGCACGGGCGCCATCTGGTTCATGTGCGAGCCGCTTCTGATGTCGAAGGACATCTTCGACTCCCTGCCAGCCGACCAGCAGAAGATCATCGTCGACGTCGGCCAGGAAATGGAATGGTTCGGCACAGCCGAGGCGAAGAAGGACGACGAAGCCATCGCGAAGCTCTACGCGGGTCTCAACAAGACGGTCGTCGACCTGAAGCCGGAAGAGCTTGCGGCGTGGACCAAGATCGCCGAAGAGACGGCCTGGAAGGATTTCGCGTCGAAGTCCACCGAAGCCGCTGAACTTCTGGCCAGCGCACGTTCGGTCTCCTGATGTCGGCGGGCGAGCTTCATTCTGACGCCATTCTGGCGGATCATGGCAAGGTCGATTATTCTGGCGAAAGCATCCTTCGGGGTGCTTTTCGTCGGTTCGTCGATCTTCTTTTCAATCTCGCGTCCCTCTCGCTCATCGTCGCCTCGGGGGTTCTGACGGTTGGTGTCCTCCTCGGACACTCCACCGGCCAGGGCATGGTCTGGCAGGATGAGATGGAAGTGTTTCTGGTTGCCGGCGCCGTCTTCCTGTCGGCGGCCGCCGTGCAAGCGCGCCGGGGACACATCGGCATCGAGATCCTTGCGTCCTTCCTTCCACGCCGGGCGAAGGTTGTGCGGGACGTTTTCATCGACACCGTCTCGCTCGTCTTCATCGCGTTTATCGCGTGGAAGTCTGGCGCGCTGTTCCATGAAGCCTGGGTTGAAGGGCAGATCTCGCAGTCGTCGTGGGGGGCTCCGCTCTGGATCCCCTATCTCGTGATGACGGTCGGCTTTGCCGTGCTCGCGCTGCAGCTCGCGCTGCAGGTTGGCGAGCGGTCGATCATCATGCTGGTGCTGGGCCTTGCCGCCTTCGCGGCGCTGGTCCTGTGGCAGCGTCCGGTGATGCCTCTGCTTCAGGGCTATTCTCCGGCCACGATCGGCATCGCCTACTGCACAGCGACGCTTGTCATCATGTTCTCGGGCATCCCCATCGCGTTCGCGCTGGGTGTGGTCGCGACGATCTTCATGTTCCTTTTCATGCCGCGAGCGTCGGTCGATACCATCGCTCAGAACGTCTATGAAGAGCTGGCTAACGTCATCCTGCTCGCCATCCCGCTGTTCATTTTGAAGGGCGCGGCGATCGGGCGATCCGATGCCGGTAAGGACCTTTACTCCGCGCTTCATGCCTGGCTGCACAAGGTTCCCGGCGGTCTCGGCGTGGCGAACACGCTCGCCTGCGGTCTCTTCGCGGCCATGGCGGGTTCATCGCCCGCAACGTGCTCGGCCATCGGCTCGGCCGGTATCCCGGAGATGCGCAAGCGCGGATACTCGCCCGGTCTCGCCGCAGGCATCATTGCGGCCGGCGGCACGCTCGGCATCTTGCTTCCGCCTTCGGTCACCATGCTTCTCTATGCCGTGGCCGCAGAGGTTTCGCTCGGCAAGCTGTTCCTCGCGGGCATCGGTCCCGGCCTGCTTCTGATCGTGCTTTTCGCGCTCTACGCGTCGTGGAAGTTCAGCCGCGAAAAGCGGCAGGCGCTAGCCGCCGTACAGCGCGGGGAAAAGGCAAAGAATGCCGCCATCCTGCACGAGGATCATTATACGCTGCGCCAGAAGATCTCCATGGTCGCCTGGGTGATGCCGTTCGTCACCATCCTCGCGGGCGTCATGGTGGTGCTTTATGCAGGGTATGCGACGCCGTCTGAAACCGCGGGCGTCGGCGCCATCCTTGCGCTCCTCGTGATCGGAGTGATGTATGGCGTATGGCGGCCGAAGCGGCTGATGCCGATCCTGACAGGCACCATGCGCGAAAGCTCGATGCTCTTGCTTATCATCGGGTTCTCGCTCCTGTTCTCCTACGTCATGAGCTACCTGCACATCTCGCAAAGCGCGGCGATGTGGTTGACGTCGCTTGGTCTGTCGAGATGGGAACTGCTTTCCGCGATCCTTCTTTTCGTGGTGGTTCTCGGCTTCTTCCTTCCGCCGGTGTCTATCATCCTGATGACGGCACCGATCATCCTGCCGCCGCTCAAGGCCGCGGGCTTCGACCTGATCTGGTTCGGCGTCGTTATGACCATCGTGATGGAGATGGGCCTTATTCATCCGCCTGTCGGCCTGAACCTGTTCGTCATCAAGAACATCGCGCCCGATATCTCGCTTTCGACGGTCATGTGGGGCGCGCTGCCGTTCGTGGGTCTGATGTTTGTCGGCGTCGTCCTGATCTGCTTCTTCCCGCAGATCGCGATGTTCCTGCCGAGCCTCGTCAGCTAAATCTTGCTGTCGCCTGGCGCGCCTCTGGTGTTCCAGGCGACAGAAACCCCGCTATAGCCAAGCGGAGGCCATAGGCCTCCGCTTTTTTGTTGCCCGACCTGCGAGCAGAAAGCTTGACCGGGAGCGGCGCGCCGTGCTCGCCGCTGCGTCGGTCAACGTTGCCTCGCTCGGGGGCTACTTCAGCGGCACGTATGCGGCGGGCGTAGAAACGAAGCGATAGTTGATACCAAGCTTCACGGTGTCGGCCGTCACGTCGTTCTTGAAGAGCTTC
Source organism: Rhodomicrobium lacus (assembly GCF_003992725.1). Lineage (NCBI taxonomy): Bacteria > Pseudomonadati > Pseudomonadota > Alphaproteobacteria > Hyphomicrobiales > Hyphomicrobiaceae > Rhodomicrobium > Rhodomicrobium lacus. The sequence goes on from NZ_RZNF01000012.1 coordinate 1,641,041, forward strand.
CAGTTATTGTTCGAGTCCCAAGCCCAGTTATTGTTGTCGAGGCTGAAATCGAAGTGTTGATATTCGACTTTCGCCGACCAATTCGGGTTGAACTGGTACTCAAGACCGCCGCCAGCCGTCCACCCGGTGAGGGTGTTATCGAAGCTGCGGCTGTAGTAGGCGGTGCTGGTCAAAGCGGGTGTGTCGACATCCGACGTGACGGCGGCGCGCACCTTGAGGTCGGTAGCCAGCCATGCGAAGCCGCCCTTCAAATAAAGCAGTGTGCTGCCCCAAGCGTAACCGAGGCGACCGGTCACGTCGCCATAGATGCCGCCTTGCGACTTCACATTTACGACGGCGATATTGTCGATGCCTGCCGGCACAAGGTTATTATATGTGGTCCCGACGAAGGTGCGCTCGTTGTCGCCCTGAAGGCCGCCGACATCCACTTCGATGCCGAGCACGAAATTGCCGCCGGTCTGCCAGTTGTAACCGAACTGGCCACCGCCAAAGGCGCCGGCCGTGTTCAGACCATTGCCGCCGAAAGTGGAATAATTATAGCTAAAGTTGCCGTCGCCATCGTAATAGGTGTTCCGCCGGGTATCGATATTCGTCCACGCCGCGCCGAGATGGCCACCGACGTAGAACCCGGTCCATGTGGGCACCGCCACCACAACGGGCGCGTCCTTGTAGCCCCCGTACCCGCCGCCGGCATAGATATCCGCGGCCTGCGCAGAACCGATCATCGCAAGCGCACCGACTGCAAACGCGCTCGACCGCACAACACGAACAGACATAACCCTCACTCCTATTCCCGCCTAGATTGCATGACATGATTACGCTACACTTATGGAGTGTTTACACGCCCAGCGCTTAAACTCAAGATAGCGGAATGCATAGACGCTCGTTTTGCGAGTGCACGTAAAATACTATACTGGTTGAAATCGTTTGGATTCAGAGGGTTACAACATCATATAGGCGTTGAACTGTTGATTCCATGCCACAGCGCCAGACTTGATTCGCCTCGAAACGCTTCCTTAAAACTTGTGCAAATGCACTGTGTCGACACGCCGATCTCTCATTTCTGGTCCGCTAACCCTGTCGAAGGTGGCGTCATCCAGGGCATCAATCGCAGGGAGGCCAAGGCATGCCCGCAGACATGGACGCATGATGCTTAAGCATCCCGTGTCTCTGGCCCGGATCGTAAAGGGGGCGAAAGCGCACCTCGTCCCGCGGCATTCGTGCCTCGTTCTTGCTTTCGGCGCGACATCGGCTATATCAGGCGCTGAGCGGGCTCACCCATAACAAGCGGCGATCTGGCGTTGAAACGCGCTCATCCCTTTTTGTTCTCGCGCATGCGCCGCGGGTGCGCGAGACTCGAACCGGACCGTAAAGATGAGCGTGAAAACCGAAGTGACCCACGAGAAGGAAAAGAAGGAGAGTAGTGCGTACGATCTTGCGATTGTTCTCCTGCAAGCTATCGCCATCGCGATCGTGATCCGCATCTTCCTTTTCCAGCCGTTCAATATCCCGTCCGGCTCCATGATCCCTACGCTGCTTGTCGGCGATTACCTGTTCGTTTCCAAATACAGCTACGGCTACAGCAAATATTCCTTCCCCTTCGGCGCGGGGATGTTCAGCGGGCGGATTCTCGCGTCCGACCCCGATCGGGGCGACGTCATCGTCTTCAAGACGCCCCGGGACAATTCCACCGATTACATCAAGCGCCTTGTGGGGTTACCCGGCGACCGCATTCAGCTGATCGGCGGACAGCTCTACATCAACGGCGAGGCGGTCAAACGGGAGCGCGCGCCCGACGCCGTGATGGATACGAAGTGCGGGCCCAATCAGACGGTGCACCAGTATCGCGAAACTCTGCCGAGCGGCCGCAGCTATCTGACGCAAAAGCTCTCGGAAACCTGCCGTCTCGGTCGGTTCGGCGCAGCGGACGATACGGAAGTGTTCGTCGTGCCTCCGCAGCATTATTTCTTCCTCGGTGACAACCGCGACGACTCCGCCGATAGCCGCTTCTTCGACGGAAACGGCATCGGCTATGTTCCTTCGGAAAACCTCGTGGGCCGCGCCCGCGTGCTGTTCTTCTCCATCGGCGAGCCCGCTAGCTGGCTCGCCCCATGGCGCTGGCCCCTGGAGATCCGCTGGTCGCGGATCGGAACCGTGATTCATTAAGTTGCCCGTCAAGAAACCGCGCATCGAGGAGCTTGAAGCTTCCCTCGGCTATCAATTCAAGGAACGGAGCCTCCTGGCGGAGGCCCTTACCCATTCGAGCGCTCGCAGCGAGAAGGGCGGCAGAGACAACGAACGGATGGAATTTCTGGGCGACCGGGTGCTCGGCCTGTCCGTTGCCGCGTTGCTCTACGAGCGCTTTCCCAACGCGCGCGAGGTCGAGCTTGCGCGACATTTCAATTCGCTCGTCTGCAAGACGACCTGCGCCGAGGTCGCGGTAAGGCTTGAGCTTGGTCCGCATCTCGTGATGGCGCCAAGCGAGGCGCGGTCCGGTGGACGAAAAAAAGATGTGATCCTCGCCGACGCCGTGGAGGCGCTGCTGGGAGCAATTTCCGTCGATGGCGGTTTTGCTGCGGCGGAAGCCGTCGTGCATCGACACTGGGAGCCTTTCATCGTCTCGGGCGAGCCGCCCGCCCCCGATGCCAAGACGGCGCTTCAGGAATTCGCGCAGAGCCAGAAGCGCGGCTTGCCGGACTATCATGAGGTGGAGCGGTCCGGGGCCGATCACGCACCGAGCTTTACGGTCGAGGTCAGGGTGCGGGGATTGAAGCCGGAGCGCGGCACCGGCTCGTCGCTCAAGAAGGCACAGCAGGCGGCGGCGGAAGCGCTCCTGAAGCGCGAAGGCGTCGGCCAACCGGAACGGGAAAATGCCTGAGAACAAGAAGAACAGTGGCGACGCTCTCGAAGACGCGGAGCATGTCGAGCACGAAGCCGCCGAAACCACTGCCGGTGCAGAGCAAGCTCATCCGCAAGTACCCGTGTATGAGCGCAGGCGTCTGTCCGAAGAGGATGGCGGCCCTGTCTCCGCGTCGTCGGCGGAACGCGGAACGCAACACTCACCCGGCACGGGCAGCCGCTGCGGCTTCGCGGCCGTGATCGGCGCGCCCAACGCAGGGAAGTCCACCCTCGTCAATGCGCTTGTCGGTGCGAAAGTGTCCATCGTCACGCACAAGGCGCAGACGACGCGCACGCGCGTTCGCGGCATCGCGCTCGATGGCGAGGCTCAGATCGTGCTCGTCGACACGCCGGGCATCTTCGCACCGAAGCGTCGGCTCGACCGCGCCATGGTGGAAACCGCCTGGACCGAGGCGCGCGAGGCGGATGTTGCCGTGCTCGTGGTGGACGCGGCGCGCGGTTTCGACGACACGGTCGATCCTATCGTGAACGAAGCGGCAAATCTCAAGATCCCGCTCATTCTGGCGCTGAACAAGGTGGACAAGATCCACAAGGAGAAGCTTCTCGCGCTGGCGGGCGAGGCATCCGAGCGGCTCAAGCTCGAAAGTCTTTTCATGATTTCGGCGCTTTCGGGCGACGGCGTGGAGGACCTGCGAAGCTTTCTCGCCGCCCGCATGCCCTATGGTCCGTGGCTCTTCCCGGAAGACCAGATCGCGGATGCGCCGCTGCGTCAGTGGGCGGCCGAAATCACGCGTGAGAAGATGTTCATCCGGCTGCATGAGGAAATTCCGTATTCCTCCACCGTCGAGACCACGAGCTGGAAAACCGTTCGCAAGGGCGCCGTGCGCATCGAGCAGACGATTTTCGTGGAGCGGGAAAGTCAGCGCAAGATCGTGCTTGGCGCCAAGGGGCAGGCGATCAAGCACATCTCCATGGAGGCGCGCAAGGAGATCGAAGAGGGCATCGAGACGCCTGTGCATCTCTTTCTGTTCGTGAAGGTGCGCGAGAACTGGGCCGACGATCCCGAGCGCTATCGCGAGATGGGTCTCGATTTCCCGAAGAAATGACGCGGGGCGCGCGCCCGCGGGCTTTCGTTCGGGGAGCCGTTCCTGCGTTGCCTGTGCGTGGCCTGAAGGACGGTATCGGCGGAGCGCATGGCCAGAGATGGGTAGGCCGTGAGATGGTCTGACGACGGCATTTTCCTCGCGGGGCGCCCGCACGGTGAGACAAGCGTCATCGCCGACATATTCACGCGTGCCAACGGTCGCGCCAAGGGGCTTGTGAAGGGAGGGCGTTCGCGCCGCCTCCGCCCGCTCCTTCAAACCGGAAATACGCTCGGCGTCGAATGGCGCGCCCGTCTCGACGATCAACTCGGCGTCTACACGGTCGAACTCGCGCGCGCCACTGCCGCGAACGCGCTCGACGATCCTTCCGCGCTTGCGGGCATGACGGCGCTGGCGGCGCTGCTCCAAGTTCTGGCGGAGCGCGATCCACACCCCGCGCTTTATGACGCCGCGCAGGACTGCCTTGCGCAAGCATCCGACGCAAATTTTCCGGCCGCCTTCATCCGCTTCGAAATGAACTTTCTGAACGAACTGGGCTTTGGCCTCAACCTCGCGACATGCGCCGCGACCGGGCGCAAGGAAGACCTCGCCTACGTCTCGCCGAAATCCGGGCAGGCTGTATGCCGCGAAGCGGGCGAACCTTATGCCGATCGCCTGCTTCCATTGCCTGCCTTCCTCGCGAATGGAGCGAGCGCGAACGCTCCATCCGGCACGGAGATCGAAGCGGGACTGCAACTCACCGGTCATTTTCTCGCGGCGCACGTCTTCGCTGAAAGCGGCAGGCCAATGCCGAGGGCGCGGGAAGAGTTCGTCCGCGCGCTCAGGCGCAGGCCCTGACCGGATGCCTCGCATGTCCGGCCTGTGCGGGCAGGCATGACTCCCCTGCTGCCGCGCCCCTACTTTGGAAGCAGAACCTTAACCGATCCCCCGTGTTATAGTGGCTCTTGGCAGTGCAAAACCCTTTTGAATTGAATAAAGGCGCGCGATTCGCCATTTAGTGTTTTGCACGCGGTGCAACGCCGGCCTATTCGTGGGCATCGGATGTTGGCCGTACCGGGCGCCGCTCAAGAACCGGCGTATCCTCGCCACAGACTAAAAAAAGGCAGCCCGGTCAGCCGCATAGAAAGGTTTCTTGTGGACGTTCTCGGAACCATCCAGGAATTTATCCTCGCGCATAAGGATCTGGCCGGGCCGGTCCTCGCCGTCATCGCGTTCGGCGAATCCCTGATCCTCATCGGTCTTTTCTTTCCAGCGACCGCGATCATGCTATTTACGGGCGGCCTCATCCAGAAAGGCATGCTCGACCCGACCACGGTCATCTTGTGGTCCATCGCGGGCGCGTGCCTCGGCGATGCCGTAACCTATTGGCTCGGCCGCTGGATCGGCCCGAGCGTCGTGCATCGATGGCCGCTCAACCGCGAGAAGGAAGGCGTGGCCCGAGCGCGACTTTTCTTCCGCAAGTACGGGTTTCTTTCGATCTTCATCGGCCGTTTTCTCGGCCCGGTCCGATCCACGATTCCTCTGGTCGCGGGCATCATGCGGATGCGTCACCTCACCTTCCAGATCGCCAATGTTACGTCGGCCATCGCGTGGGTGCCGTTCATGTTGTTGCCGGGTTATTTCTTCGCCCGGGAAGTCGGAGACTTCACCGAGGTGAGTACAGGGGGCTGGGTCGTCATAGCCGTCATCGTGCTCGCCTTGACGGCGCTGTTCACGATCATCGCCGTCAAGGTGCAGGGGACAAGCGCCAAGGAGCGCCGCAGGCGCCGTCCGCGGCCGGAGGAAAACAGCGTCCCGGCCGAGTAAAGGGTCGTAGCGAAATCGGACGGCTTATGCTTCGGGTGCAAGCCTGATCGAATGGCAGCGCCAGCGGTCAAGCGTCCTCAATTCGACGAGCAGGCTTCAATCGAGGTGGGAATCGTCCGTGCGCTCGCCATGCCGGGGGCGATTTCCCGGATCTTCTGATAGTCGCGCATCGCCTCGGCGGTTTTGCATAGGCGCTCGTATGCCTTGGCACGATTGTAAAGTCCGACCGGGTTGCCGGGGCTGAGCCGGATGGCCGTCGAATAAGCTTCGACCGCCTTTTCGGGGCTTCTCGTCTTGTCGAAATAAACGCCGAGATTGTAGAAGGTGAGAGGATTTCCACCATCGAGCGCCGCCGCCCGGGTGAGATCCTCATAAGCGCGGTCGAACCGGGCGAGCGCGAGAAATGCCGCGCCCCGGTACGTAAGCGCCCTGGCATCGGCAGGGTCCGCGTCCACGGCCTGCGAACAGAGCGTGACGGCGTCCGTCAGGGCGGCTTTTCTCAGAGCGTTCTCGCACGCAACCGAGGCTCCGCCTGCATGGGCAACCGTTCCGGCGAACGCGAAGGCTGCGGCGAGCGTCAAGGGAAGAAGTCGCATGAGATGTGCTCTTTTCTACAACGTCGTAGCGTCAAAATCCGAAGCGGCGAGACGGTGATCCAAGGTTGTCGTTCACTCCTTCGCGTCAAACCTGACACAGGAAGATCCGAAACGCCGGGCTCCCGCGCGGAGAGCGAGGGGCTGGGCTCGGCAGAAATGCGAACAGGCTTCCAGTCAGCGCGTCGGGCGTGGCCCGACGTTTGCCTGCTCAATAACGGGATCGACTTGCCGCAGGCTTACCGCGCGCTTTTTACAGGCTGACCGCGTCTGCAAGCCGCCGTTTGGAGGCGCAAAACTATGTGTCGACGAGCGACTTCGCATTTGCTCCCTTGCCGAAAGGATGAGAAAAGCCGCCACGGTTTTCCGATCAACTTCGAAAGGGATGATCCATGGACGCGCATGACTTCCGCCGCTTCGGCCACCAGTTGATCGATTGGGTTGCGGATTACCGGGAAGGGCTCGCCAGCCGTCCCGTCATGAGCGAGGCACAGCCGGGACAGATCCGCGCGGCCTTTCCCGCGCATCCGCCGCAAAAGGGCGGTCGGCTCGACGAAGCCGTGACCGCGCTCGACCGCGACGTGCTCCCCGGCATCACGCATTGGAACCATCCGAGCTTTTTCGCCTACTTCCCGAGCAACACGAGTTACGCGTCGATCCTTGCGGATCTCGTGATCGCCGGGCTGGGCGCGCAAGGCATGAGCTGGCAGACGAGCCCCGCCGCGACCGAGGTGGAAGAAGTCGTCATGGACTGGCTTCGGCAGATGGTGGGGCTGACAGAATCCTTCACCGGCGTGATCCACGATACAGCCAGCACCGCAACGCTGACTGCCCTTCTCAGCGCCCGCGAGCGCTCGTCGGGCTTCAGCCAGAACAGCCGGGGCCTTCAGTCCGCGGAGGCGCCGCTCGTGGTTTATGCCTCCGACCAAAGCCACAGCAGCATCGAAAAGGCGGCGCTGCTCGCCGGTTTCGGGCGCGATCATCTGAGGCTCATCGAGACCGACGACGACCACGCTGTGCGGCTCGATCTTCTGGAAGCGGCCATCGCCGAGGATTTGCGCCGAGGCCTGCGTCCCTGCGCCGTCGTCGCCTGCATCGGAACCACGGGCACCACCGCCGTCGATCCGCTGGCGAAAATCGTCGAAATCGCCCAACGTTTCAGCCTGTGGCTTCACGTCGACGCGGCCATGGCGGGCACCGCGATGGTGCTGCCTGAGTGCCGCGACCACTGGGCAGGCATCGAGCGCGCCGATTCCCTCGTCTTCAATCCGCACAAGTGGATGGGCGTCGGCTTCGACTTCAGCGCTTATTACGTGCGCGATCCGGAACACCTGATCCGCGTCATGAGCACCAATCCGAGCTACCTCCAGACGAAGCAGGACGGCGCGGTGAAGAATTATCGCGACTGGCACATCCAGCTTGGCCGTCGCTTCCGCGCGCTGAAGCTCTGGTTCCATCTGATGGATGTGGGTGTTGAAGGCGTTCAGGAGCTGCTACGCCGCGACCTTGCCAATGCGCAATGGTTCAAGGACCGCGTCGACGCCGCCGCCGAATGGGAGCGCCTCGCGCCTGTGCCTTTTCAGACCGTGTGCATCCGTCACGTGCCCGCCGCGCTCAAGGATAATGAGGACGCGCTGAAGGCGCATAATCTGGAACTGGCCCGCAGGGTGAACGAAGGCGGCAAGGCTTACATCACGCCCGCTTTGCTGAAGCGGAGGCAAATCCTTCGCGTCAGCATCGGCGCAACCGCGACCGGGCGCGCCGAGGTGGAAGCGCTGTGGGGGCTCTTGAACGAGGCAGCCGCTGCCTCCGGCTAGATTCCCGTCGATCCGAAACAGACAAGCTGATCGACACCATAAATCGCCAGCGGCGTTCCGCGTCCATTTACGCCACGGCGTTTGGGTTCGGCAGCTCTTCCCGCATCCCGGATCAATTCAGGCCGAGTTTGACCGTCGCCTTGATCTGCGGCTTCATCTCTCGGACGATGGCGACGTTTTGCGCTGGCGGCTCCTTGGCGAGTTCCTCGCCGGCCTTGTCGAGATTTTCCTTGAGCTTCGCCTTTTGCTTCTCGTTCAGGAGCCCAAGCTTCTCAAGCTCCTTCATGGCGTTGTCCTTGTGCTTGTCGAGCGCATCGCGCGCCACGCCTCGCGACGGTCCGACCGTCAGATGCAGATAAGCCTGAGCTATGGCGCGGCCCGTATCGGCCCAATCGGACACGTCGGAGAAGCCATGCTTGCCGGCGATGGTTTTCGCCTCGGTCTTGAGTTTTGTCTTTTTGACCGCCTTGACGACCGCGCCGATGGGATTTTTCGAGGCGTCCTGATCCGCGCTCGCTTGAAGCCCCTCGGTGATCGCGATGGCGCGCATCTCGGTGAACGAATCGAGGAAGCGCGTCACGCTCTCGCGCGTGAGTTCCCCATCCTTCGCGGCCGCTGATCCGATGGTCGGACTGACAGCCGCAGCGAGCACCACTAGAATGAAACCGAACAATTTTCGCAGGTCGAACTTCCAAAAATCGTTCACGCGCAGATCCATATTCTTTTCCCCCCGGCGTAACGGCCGTGCCCGTGATCCCGCGAAATCTTGGTGAAATAACGGAGATGCCATCTTGGACTCCCACGATAACGCGAAGCTGATCCCACCGAAGATGACGGCGGACGAGGTTAACGCCTTTCTCGCGCAGGTCTTTCCACAGGTCTCCATCGGGCGTTCCTACCGGGTCGAGGAAACCCGCCACGGTTTCGCACGCATGCGCATGGTCTACGGCGACCACCTGTTGCGGCCCGGCGGCACGATTTCGGGGCCCGCGATGTTCACGCTCGCGGACGTGGCGATGTATGCGGCGGTTCTCGCCTCCATCGGTCCGGTGGCGCTTGCGGTGACGACGAGCCTGACGATCAACTTTCTCAGAAAGCCCGAGCCGCGCGACATGATCGGCGAGGCGCGCATGCTGAAACTCGGCACGCGGCTTGCGGTGGGCGAGATCGCGCTGCATTCGGATGGCGAAAGCCAGCTTGCGGCCCACGCAACGGCGACCTATTCGGTGCCTCCGCATTGAGGTATCATGACACCGTCTTATGTGGTATTATAATACCATTATCATAATCCATTGTTTTTGCGTCGCTATTTTTCGATGCATCCCGGGCGCGTGCCGTTGACAGGGCCCGTCTGGTCAACTATCTGTTGTCGCCAATCGGGCCATGCGGCCCCTTTTTTATTGGAGCCCGGCCCGGCCGGACATTCTCATGGCAACCTATTCCGCTAAACCATCTGAAATCGAGAAGAAGTGGATTCTGATCGATGCCGAGGGCCTCGTGGTCGGCCGCCTGGCGACGATCATCGCGAACCGCCTGCGCGGCAAGCACAAGCCCACCTTCACCCCGCATATGGATGACGGCGACAACATCATCGTCATCAACGCCGCGAAGGTCGTCTTCACCGGCAATAAGCTGCACGACAAGGTCTACTACCGCCACACCAACCATCCCGGCGGCATCAAGGAACGGCGCCCGTTTGAAGTGCTCGGCGGCAAATTTCCCGGTCGCGTGCTCGAAAAGGCCGTTGAGCGCATGGTTCCGCGCGGTCCGCTCGGTCGCAAGCAGATGACGAACCTGCGCATCTATCCGGGGGCGGAGCATCCGCATGCGGCGCAAAATCCTGAGACGCTCGATGTTCGGGCTCTGAATTCCAAGAACGTGGCGAGGGTTCGCTAATGTCTGAGACAGCAAAGACTTTTTCGGGTCTCGACAAGGGCGCCGCTGCGGCCGCTCCCGTCGCCGACGACCGTTCGCGTCCGGTTCACGTGCAGAAGCTTGACGCTCACGGCCGCGCCTATGCGACCGGCAAGCGCAAGAACGCAGTCGCTCGCGTCTGGGTGAAGCCCGGCGTCGGCAAGATCGTGGTCAACGACAAGGACCATGAGGCTTATTTCGCGCGCCCCGTGCTCCAGATGATCCTGAAGCAGCCGCTCGTGACCGCCAACCGCCTCAGCCAGTACGACATTTACGCGACCGTTGCCGGCGGCGGCCTTTCGGGACAGGCGGGCGCGGTGCGCCATGGTCTGTCCAAGGCGCTCACCTATTACGAGCCGGAGCTTCGCACGGTCCTCAAGAAGGAAGGCTTCCTCACCCGCGACAGCCGCGTGGTGGAACGCAAGAAGTACGGCAAGGCGAAGGCCCGCCGCAGCTTCCAGTTCTCGAAGCGCTAATGGCGAGGGCGCTTCGGGCGCTCTCGATTTCCAGTCGATCAACCCGCCTTCCGGTGTTAAACCGAAAGGCGGGTTTTTTTATTGCGATGTCGCCATCACCTCATCGGGCAATGGAGGTGGGCGCAGTCCGCAAAGAGGCTTGATATGCCAAATACCACGGGCAAAAAAATCAAAATCGGCGTGATCGGCGCGAGCGGCTACACGGGAGCGGATCTCATCCGTCTGGCCGCTTGCCATCCGGGCATCGAAATCGCGGCGCTCGCCGCGAATACGCACGCGGGCAAGCCGCTCTCCGACGTTTTCCCGCATCTCGGCTTCGTGGATGCGCCGCCGCTCGTCAAGGCGGAGGAAGTCGACTGGTCGAGCCTCGATGCGGTGTTCTGCGGCCTTCCGCACGGCACCGCGCAGGACATCATCGCCACGCTCCCCGAGCGCGTGAAGGTGATCGACATGTCTGCCGATTTCCGGCTGAAGGACACATCCACCTACGCCAAATGGTACGGTCGCGAGCATGCCGCGCCGCATCTTCTCGAAGGCGCAGCCTATGGCCTGACGGAGCACAATCGCGAGGCGATCCGGGCCGCGCGCCTCGTCGCCTGTCCGGGCTGCTATCCGACCGCAACGCTGCTCGCGCTGCTTCCGCTCGTCGCCGCGAAGCTTGTCGAGGCCGACGACATCATCGTCGACGCGAAGTCTGGCGTGTCCGGCGCGGGCCGCTCGCTGAAACAGAACATCCTGTTCTCGGAGGCGGGCGAGGGGCTGTCACCCTACGCGATCGCCGGCCATCGGCATGCGCCCGAAATCGAGCAGGAAATATCGAAGGCGGCGGGCGCGACCGTGTTCGTGAACTTCACGCCGCATCTCGTCCCGATGAGCCGCGGCGAACTCGTAACGGCCTATGTGAAGCTCAAGGGCGCGCACACGGCCGCCGATCTCGCCGCCGCCTTGGCCGAGCGCTACGCGGGCGAACCGTTCGTCAGGCTTGCGCCCAAGGGCACACTGCCTTCCACACAGTTCGTGCGTGGCTCAAATTTCTGTCTGATAGGCGTTTATGCCGACCGCATACCGGGCCGCGCCATCGTCGTTTCCACCATCGACAACCTCGTGAAGGGGTCTGCCGGGCAGGCGGTGCAGAATTTCAACCTCATGTTCGGCTTCGAGGAAACGGCGGGCATCGCCCAGCAACCCCTGTTCCCCTGATCGAGCCGAAACTTGCATGGGAAACACATCGGGGTAAAAAATCCGATGTCTACCGAAATGACATAAACTCGTGCCGGGCGGTGTGGTAAGAGCCCCTATCTCACGACCAATCGACATTCGTTCGGCATCAGAGGACAACCATGGTCCGAAACGTTCTCATCGCCGTCTTGGCCCTCGCGCTTGCGGGCCTTGCCTACCAATATCAGCTGGTTACCGCCTCTGTGGACCAGCAAGCGAAGCTTGTGATCGAAACGCGGGACAAGGCCGAGAAGGAATTGCAGGCCTTGCGCGACAAGCTCGCGGCGGAAGAACGCGCGCGTCAGGGATTCGAGAAGGACGCGAAGGCCGTGTCCGCGAAGCTCGCCGAGGAACAGACGGCGCGCGATGCCGCCGAGCATGCCGCGCAAGCCAAGCAGGCTGAACTTCAGAGCGCGCTCGATGCCGCGCAGCACGCAGCCAAAGCCGCGCAAGCGAGGCACGCCGAACTTCAGAGCGCGCTCGACGCCGCGCAGCAGGATGCGCGGCAGGCTCACGAGTCGCTCGACCGCGTTCAGCGCGAGAAGGAAAACGCAGAGCTGACCGCCAAACAGGCGCTGGAAACCCTCGCCCGCGAGAAGAAGCCGCCAAGGGGATGAAGTGTCTCGCCTTGAACCTTGCGCAGTCATAAGCGGCTCGCGGTGACCTGAAACAGCGCATCCGTTTCAGCGACAATGCGGCCTTTCCCCCTTCCCGATCCGGCTTCGCTGCAATGCAATGCGGCGGGTTCGACCCTTCGCAATCTCGTCCCGCCCTTTCTCGCGCGCTGGCCTGTCGCTGGGTCGCCATTGTGGTGCTTCTCACTAAAACCGGATGCCGAAGGGCAATCTCGCCCGGCGGCGGAGTGGTTTGCGGCGTGTCTCAACTGCCTTGCGAGCGCGCGGCTTTTCGACCGACCCCTCCGCATTGGGTTTCGGTATCGCCGCCTCGCGCACGGCGGGTGCAACCGCTGGAACGGGAGCGGGCGCTACCGTCACTGGCTTCTCGCTCGGCGGCGCCTTGCCGCTAACGGGAACCGGTGGGAGCGGCGGACCGTATACGACCGGCGTTTCCTTCGGCGGTAACGCGCCAACCACTGGAACGGGCGTCGCCGCCTGCTTCGCAGCCAGCGCCGCCGCTCTCCGCTGCGCCTCACGCGCGCGTGCCTCCGCACCCGTGAAATCGCACAGAGGGCTTCGCCGCTCCGTCATGTCGAGATGGAAGTGGTTGCCGTGCGCCTCGTTCGCCTCCGGCCCAAGCGTGGTGCCGAAGATGCGGCATGCGCCCGCGTGAATGTCGCGCAGGAAGGCCGCTCGCTCGTCGCCCGCAGCCCAATGCTCGTCGAGCGCGATTTTCTCGCCCCGCGCGGTAACGAATGAGCCGATGTCGAGCGCATTCGCATAGGCGTGCTGACTGATGCGCTGCGAAAAGCCGCCATTGCGCGAGCGGCAGTCGTAGCCCGACATCGCCCCGACGCGCACTACGACAGCGTTGAGATGTTCCTTCGCCTTCGGCTGCACGACCTCCGTGAACCAGCGCCGCATCGCTTCACCCAGTTTGCAGGTGATCGTCGGCGCGGGCGCGAACATGGCAGCGGGGCCGACCTTGTCTTCGAGCGCCTTAAGCCGGATCGGCGCGGGCGCGCCGCAAGCCCCTTCGCGCAGCGGGTTGAGGCGCTCATAGACGACGCCCAGCGCGGGGAGGCGCCAGTCGCAATCGCGCCGTGCCGCTTCGATTTCAGCTTGCGTCCAGACGGGCGGCGGGGGCGGCGGGCCATAAATTTCGGTCGCCGATGAGGGGGGGGAAACGGCAAGCGACGGCGACGGAGGAGCCTTCTGCATGTCGGCAGCCTTGGACGGATCGTCAGGCGTTGACGCCAGCGACGGCGGTGGCGAAGGACCGCGCTGCACTTCCGGCGCAGCGCCCTTCGGAGCAAGCGTCACCGTGGCTTCGGGCAGTTGCGGCGGTTCCGGGGGAGCCTGAACCTCCGAGGCTACGCCGGAAGCCGTCTCAGGCGCCACCGGAAAGGCGGGAAGCGGCAGCCGCTCGCGAACCTCACGCGGGTCGGATTTGCTCCCGGCGGCGGGCGTGTCCTTTCTCGCATCCTGTGGCTGCCGACGGTCCGACGGTTCCGCTCGGTTTTTCACCGGGGTGCGCGTGCGCCTGTGCCGATAGCTGCGATGTCTGCGGCGCACCTCCATGGCCAGCGAGGGCGGCGCCTTCACGGTTTCAAAAGCAACGACCGGTGCAGCCGACAAGGGCGGCGGCAACAGGAACCAGCTCGTCAACCCTGCAACGCCCGCCAGGAAAACGGCCCATCGATGGCACCGCACCGAAACATGCATGCGAGATTATCCAAATCGGTTGACGATGACTGGATAGCGACGAAACGATTGATGTAATCGGCTGCTTATATTCAGCTATTCGACACGCTTCCCCTTAGATCTGCTTCCAATGTCCCGGGATGCGCTTATGCAAGCGCTCCTTCGGTTTCGGCGCTTTCCCCCTCGCGCGGCAGCGGCCGGATGCGGTCTTCCAGATGTTTGAGCGGCGCGGGGCACGGCCCGCCATAAGCCCAGTCGAGCAGTTCCACGGTGTGCACGATGGGGAACGGTCCCGAGAGCTGGCTTATGCAGCCGACATTGCCGCTCGCCACGACATCGGGCTTCACGCTGGCGATAGCCTGAAGCTTGCGTTCCCTCAGTTGCTTCGCGAGGTCCGGCTGCAACATGTTGTACGTGCCCGCGGAGCCGCAGCAGATGTGCCCCTCCGGAATTTCGACGACGGTGAAGCCCGCGTTGCGCAGAAGCTGGCGTGGTTCCTCGATCACGCGCTGGCCGTGCTGCATCGAGCAGGAGGATTGATAGGCCACGCGGATGTCGCTCCAACCGACGGGCGCATCGATCTTCCGCGAGGCTGCAAATTCGGAAACATCCTTCGCCAGGCTCGACACATAACGCGCCTTTTCAGCGTAGGCCGGGTCATCGGCGAACAGATGCGCGTAGTCCTTCACGGTCGAACCACAGCCCGATGCGTTGATGACGATGGCATCGATCGGACCGCTCTCGCGGGCGTCTTGCCAAATGTCGATGTTGGCCTTGGCCATCGCCTTCGCCTCGGCTTCCTTGCCCATGTGCAACGTAAGGGAGCCACAACAGCCCTCATTTTCCGAAAGCACGACGTCGTAACCGATGTGGTTCAGAAAACGCACGGTCGAGTCGTTGATGTTCGGCTTCAGCACCCGTTGCACGCAGCCGCGCAACAGCAAGACGCGGCCACGGCGCGGCTTCTCCGTCTTCACCGTCGCGGCTTGCGTATACACGCCACTTTTGACCCGGCCGCGTGGCGCCAGATTGAGCATCGCCCCGATGGTCTTGAATCGCGAGCGGATCAGGAGCCGCCGGAAGGGAAGAGCGAGGAAAACGCCGCCGAGCGCCATGCGGAAACGCTTGGGGTAAGGCAGTATGGCACGCAGCAGTTTGCGGATCGCCTCATCCGCCGGAGCGCGTCTGGACGAGGTTTCTATGATCTGGCGCGCATAGTCGGACAGATGCCGATAGTCGACGCCGCTCGGACACGTCGTCATGCAAGAATAGCACGAAAGACATCGATCGAGATGCGGGCGCACCTGCTTCGGCGTGGCCTTGCCTTCGAGCATCGTCTTGATGAGATAGATGCGTCCGCGCGGGCTGTCGCGTTCATCGCCGAGCATCAGGTAGGTCGGGCAAGTCGCAATACAGAACCCGCAATGCACGCATTTGCGAAGGATCGCGTCGGCCTCCTTCATGCGAGGGTCGCGAAGCTGAGCGAGCGTGAAGTTCGTTTCCATGCGCTCAGACTCCCGCGTACATCCGCCCGGGGTTCAGAATGCCCTCGGGGTCGAACGATTTCTTCACAGCGCGCACGAGATTCATCTTTGCGACGGGCTGCGGGTGGAAAACCTCGATACCGGAGCGCACCGAGCGGGGCGCGCGCATGAGCATCGAATCCGCGTCGTATTCGGCGAGCACGCGGCGCACATCGGTTACGCTCGCGTCGGCGGAGGGCGGCAGTTCCAGCCACAGGAGGCCGCCCGACCATTCATAGGCGGCGCGGACGTCGAGGAAAGCGGAGAGCGCGCGCACAATGGGCGCGGCCCTGGAAGGGGCGACCGAAATCCGCCAGAGCGGCCGGTCGAACCTTGCGGAAAGAAAGGCCAGCGAGCGGATGTCGGCCCAGAAGAAGCGCGAACGCTCGTGGTCCAGTTCGTAGGACTCGCCAAACGGCGACAGCAGGCGCCTCAATTTGTCGATGCGGTGCGTCAGGCTCTGCGGGCTTCCCTCAAGCCTGAGCGCGGTGAGAGCCGTCTTCGCGGGCGCGATCTCTGGATCGGCAAGCCGCGCGACCAGCGCACCGTGAAGATGGACCGTGCCGGAAACCTCGTAGGGCGTTCCCATGGCGGCGCTCATCACGCCCACGGCCGCCTCGTCGGCCAGCCCGACGAAAAACACCGTCCGCGTCTCCGGCGCCCTTGGGAGCACCTTGAAGGTCAGTTCCGTGATAACCGCAAGCGTGCCCCACGAGCCGCACAGGCCGCGTGTGAGGTCCACCCCGGTTACGTTTTTCATGACGCGTCCGCCCGAGTTGATCGTCTCGCCCTCTCCGTTTATGGCGCGGAGCCCCAGCAGGTAGTCACGCGCAGCGCCTCTGAGAACGCGGCGAGGCCCCGAAATGTTCATCGCCGCCACCGCCCCGAGGCTCGCGGCCATGGAGTCCGTGCCGTAGATGCGGGAAAGATCGGCCGGCTCGAAGGCAAGTTCCTGGTTTTTCCGCGCGAGCGTCGCTTCGAGTTCGTGGAGCGGCGTGCCGGCGCGGGCGCGCACGACCAGTTCCGACGGTTCGTAGAAGGTTATGCCTCCGAGCTTGGCGGTAGAGACTATGGCGGCGCAATTGGCCGGGCGCCCGGCCTCGCGCTTCGAGCGGAAGCCGCACACTTCGATCGGCGTGCCCGAGGCGCGCGCGGCCTTCACGAAATCGGCGAGTTCCGCCTCGGTTGTCGGCATGGTGACGTCAGACATGTGCGCGGGCCTCGGCGGCGAAGCGCTCCTGAAGATCGAGAGGGAAGACCTTGCCGTAATTCAGGAGCCATTGGGGATCGAAGGCCGCCTTGACACGCATCTGCTGGAGAAGGTCGGCTTCGGAATACTGATAACGCATCAACTCCCGCTTTTCGATGCCCACGCCGTGTTCGCCGGTAAGGCACCCGCCCGCATCCACGCAGAGCTTCAGAATGTCGGAACCGCACTGCTCGGCAATCACTTTTTCGTGTTCGTCATTGGCGTTGTACATGATCATCGGATGGAGATTGCCGTCGCCGGCATGGAAAATGTTCGCGACTCTGAGGCCGTGCCGGTTGCCGACAGCCTCCACCTCCTTGAGCACTTCGGCGAGCTTGCCGAGGGGGATGACGCCGTCCATACACAGGTAGTCCGCGACGCGCCCGACGGCTCCGAAAGCGGCCTTGCGCCCCTTCCAGATGGCTGCGGATTGCGCATCGCTCTGGCTGACGCGCAGCGTCTTCGGATTGAACCGGCTCGCGATCTCGCCGATACGGCCGATCTGATCCTCGATCTCAAGCGGCGCACCTTCGACTTCCACGATCAGCATGGCCTCCACGTCGAGCGGGTAGCCTGCTTTCGCGAACTCCTCGCAGATGCGAATGGCCGGCTTGTCCATGAATTCGAGCGCCACCGGAATCAGACCATCGGCGATGATGGCGGCGACGCAACCGCCTGCGGCTTCCGCGGAATCGAAGCCTATCAGTACGGGGCGCGCGCCTTCCGGCTGCGAAAGGATGCGGACGGTTGCCTCGGTCACGATACCGAACTGGCCTTCGGAGCCGGTTGCGAGGCCCAGAAAATCATAGCCCTGCCCGTCGAGGAAGTCGCCGCCGAGTTCGACCACCTCGCCGTCCATCAGGACCATCTTCAGCTTGAGGATATTGTTGGTCGTGACGCCATATTTCAGGCAGTGAGCGCCACCGGAATTCATGGCGATATTGCCGCCGATCGTGCATGCAAGCTGGCTCGACGGATCTGGCGCATAAAAGAAACGCGCATGCGCCACCGCGTTAGAGATCGCCAGGTTCGTGATGCCCGCCTCAACCGTTGCCGTGCGGTCGGGGATGTTCACGTCGAGCACCCGGTTCATCCGGGACAAACCGATCACAATTGCGTCACCCGTTGGTATCGCACCGCCGGAAAGCGACGTGCCCGCCCCGCGCGCTACCAATTTGACGCAGTTCTTGGCGCAAAACTTTGCGATAGAAACCACTTCGCTCGTCGATGTCGGCAAGACGACCGCGAGCGGTGCTGTTCTGTAGGCTGTCAGCGCATCCGTTTCAAAGGCGCGAAGTCCGGCTTCGTCGCTTATCAGTGTCCCGCTGCCCACGGCGGCTGACAGTCCCGACAGGATCGACTGCCGTCGGCTCAAGGTGCGAAGATCTTCCTTTGGCATGCTGACTGACATGGAATAAAACCCTTTGCGGACAAACCCGCCGGTTGATGAGGGCAGAACCTGACTTCTGTCCCCAACAATGCCGGATTATCTACGCAATTGAACATTATCTTTTGTTACATGGCACTGAAGGGCTTGACAGGAGCCCAAGCTGGCCAATTATAGCGATGCTATGTGTGTAACAAATAGACAAGATTGTATACAAAGTGACAGAGGAGGGGTTTTGTGACTTCGATTGCAGACCTCGAGATTTTTGCTCGAGTCGTCACCGCCGGAAGCATGTCAGCCGCTGGCCGCGAACTCGATCTCTCTCCCGCTGTAGTGAGTAAGCGTATCAGCCATCTTGAAACGCGCCTTGGAACGAGACTTTTCCATCGTACCACGCGGCAGCTTCAATTGACCGAAACGGGACGCGGTTTTTACGAGCGCGTCGTTCAAATCCTCGCGACGGTTCAGGAAGCAGAAGAGTTCATCTCCTCCGGCCACCAGCGTGCGGGCGGCTCGCTCAAGATCACCGCGCCAACCGGATTCAGCAGGCTGCACATCGCACCCTATCTCGGTCAGTTCCTGAAGCAATATCCCGACCTCAGCATCGAGATTATCGCGACGGACCATATGCTCGATATCGTGCGCGAAGGCATCGACGTTGCCATCCGCATTTCCGAACTGGACGATTCGAGCCTGGTCGCGAAAAAGCTGGCGCCCTGTCGGAGGCTGTTCGTGGCCACGCCCGAATATCTCAGGGAGTACGGCACCCCGAAAACGCTCGCCGATCTCGCGAAGCACAAGATCCTCGTCGAAAACAACGTGACGTGGCGTATTCAAGGCCCGGAAGGAGACGTTTCGCTCAAGCTTTCCGGCGAGATCAAGACGAATTCGAGCGAGATCGTGCATCAGGCGCTCGTGACGAATTGTGGCATCGCGCTTCGGGCGACTTGGCAAATCCGCGACGAGCTGCTTTCGAAAAAGCTTGTCCACGTGCTGCCGCAGTATCGCGAAGCGCCCGGTGTTGCCGTTTATGCCGTCTACCCCGACAAACAGTACATCCCGACACGCCTTCGCGTTTTCGTGGATTTCCTCGCCTCCATCTACGGGCCGGCGCCGTATTGGGACGAAGGGCTCGAACTGGGGGGGCGTCCCGCAAGGAAAACGAGCGCCGTGAACGTGCAAGCGGCCGCTGAAGCTTGATTGCGCGGATGAAAGGCGCAACGCTTCAGAGCGCTCCGAGGCAGGCTGATCGACAACACTAATCCAAAGCTATGCCGCGTCCGATTGACGGCATGACGCTGTAGATCGCATCTGCGATCCGACCTGCTGATTTGGTTTTCGTCACGCGAACCCTGTGCCGACTTCGCTCGAAAACGCAACAGAAGCGATCACGGGGGAATTGGTATGGAACCAAGCGGACCGAGCGTTGACCGAAGCCACCGCACCCTTCGCGTGGGGCTGCTTGTGACTTGCCTTGTCGACATTTTCCGCCCATCCGCTGCTTTCGCCACCGTAAAACTTCTCGAAGAGGCGGGATGCGAGGTCGTCGTTCCCATGACCCAGACCTGTTGCGGCCAGCCTGCCTATAATTCGGGTGATCGCGAGACGGCGAAGGAGATCGCGAAACAGGTCATCGCCTCCTTTGAGATCTTCCCTCATGTCGTGGTGCCTTCAGGCTCTTGCGCGTCCATGATCGCGAAACACTATCCGGGCCTGTTCGACGCTGAAATCGAGCCTTCATGGCGCGCGCGCGCGGAGGGGCTGGCAGCCCGCACCAGCGAACTCACGGTCTTTCTTGCGGACATTCTCGGCGTGGACTATTCCGGCCGCTCCTACCCGCGTCGCGTGACTTACCACGATTCCTGCTCGTCGGTTCGGGAGCTTGGCGTTGCTTCGCAGCCGCGCGCGCTTCTGAAAAGCCTCGACGGCCTCACGCTGGCGGAAATGAGCGACCGCGACGTGTGCTGCGGGTTTGGCGGAGCCTTCGCGCTCAAATATCCCGAAATTTCCAATGCCATCGTCTCGCAAAAGGCGGAGCGAGTGACAGAAACGGGCGCCGAAGTGCTCACGGGGGCGGATCTCGGCTGCCTCGTGAACATCGCGGGGAAACTCGCGCGCGAGGGCCGCACCGTGGAAGTGCGCCACATCGCGGAGGTGCTGGCGGGCGACGCGTCCGAGCCGGGGCTCTGCTAGGATGCGTAGAAGCGGCGTGCGCCTTCGGTTTTCTCAGGCAGGCCAACTCTTGAGAAATTCCGATACGTCGAGCGCGGCGGGCGGGTTCGGTCGCGCTTTCACCGTGCCGATGTAGATGTATGCAACGATCTCTTCATTAGCCTTCACGCCCAGCGCTTCCCTGATGAGCGGATCTGAGGCGGCGTCTCCTGTCTTCCACACCGCGCCGAAGCCGAGCGCCTCGCTCGCGAGGATGATGTTCTGTGCCGCTGCCGCCGCCGAATATTTCTGGTCGCTGGCCGGCACGTTCGCGTCTTCGACGATTTTTGCCAGCACAACGAGAATCAGCGGCGCGCGTAGCGGCTTCTTCTTCTCGCGGGCAATCACCTCCGGCGAAGCGCTGGGGAGTTTTTTCCGATACGCGGCCGCGAAAATGTCGCCGAGTTTCCCCAGCGCCTCGCCGCGAATGGAAATGAACCGCCAGGGCCGCAGCCGCTTGTGATCGGGAGCGCGGAGCGCTGCCGCGATGATCTTGTTTTCTGTTTCCTGATCGGGCGCGGGTTCTTCGAGAATGGCCGGACTCACCCTGGTTACCAGCGCCTCATATGCGTCCATCGCTATTCTCTCCATCTTCCAAACCGCGGCTTTCGTTCGAGCGTGATCAATCCCGAAACAGGGAGTCACCCTTTCAGGACCACTAGCATCCGGGCCTTTCGCAAAAAAAGCGCCAAGCGTCTGACGCTGCCAACGCGCCTCATCATCATTTCGTGAGCGCACGGGCGCTGACAAGCGGCGCCGCATTCACATATCAGCACTTAAGCCGCTCGAACCGGGCCGCCCGCGCGCGAAAGCCGGATACCTCATGACACTGCATCTGACAGAAGCCGCCACGCCAACCGCGCCCGCGATGGTCGATTCCTTCGCGCGGCACATCACCTACCTTCGCGTATCGGTCACCGACCGCTGCGATTTGCGCTGCGTCTATTGCATGCCGGATCGCATGCAATTCGCGCCGAAAGCCGATCTGCTCACGCTGGAGGAGCTGGACCGTCTGTGCTCGGCCTTCGTCGCGAAAGGCGTGCGCAAGATCCGCCTCACCGGTGGCGAGCCCTTGATGCGGCGCGGCTTCGTGGGGCTCGTGCGCGCCCTCTCGCGCCATCTCGCTACGGGGGCTCTCGACGAGGTGACGCTGACGAGCAATGGCACGCGGATGGCAGAATTCGCCACGCCGTTGAGGGATGCGGGCGTGCGCCGCGTCAACATTTCGCTCGATACGCGCGACGCGGACAAGTTCCGCGTCGTGACGCGACGGGGCGACCTGGCTGCCGTGCTCGCAGGCATCCGCGCCGCGCGTCTGGCCGGGCTGCACGTCAAGATCAACATGGTTGCGCTCAAAGGCATTAACGACAGCGAAATCGCGGAGATGCTAGTCTGGTGCCATGCGGAAGGAATGGACCTGACCTTGATCGAGACCATGCCTCTCGGCGCCATCGAAGGCGGGCGGTACGAAAGCTATCTGCCGCTTTCGGATGCGCGCGCGCGGCTTTCCGCGAGGTTCACCCTCGACCCGCTACCAGACCGAACCGGCGGTCCCGCGCGTTATGTGCGCGTTCGCGAAACGGGCGGCAGGCTTGGTTTCATCACGCCGCTATCGCACTCCTTCTGCGAAAGCTGCAACCGCGTCCGCGTGACCGCCACCGGCAAGCTCTATCTCTGTCTCGGCCAAGAGAAGTCCGCAGACCTCCGCGAACCGCTTCGTTCGGAAGCCTCGGACGAAAGGCTGTCTGAGGCCATCGACGCCGCGCTCGCGCTCAAGCCGCGCGGCCACGACTTCATCATCGACAAGGCCGATGAGACGCGGATCGCGCGATCCATGAGCGTGACCGGGGGGTGACGCGCGATGCGGGTATTCGTGTGCCTTTTGTGTGTTTTGTGGAGCGCGACCGTTCCGGCGGCGGGGAAAGATCTTATCGCAGCGCGCCCCGAGAGCGAGAAGGCGAACGTCGTCGCCGATAAGGGGCAGGCCGAAACGCAGCAACCGAAGGCTTTGGCCGCCCCCGCGCCGACCGAAACCGAAAACATCTTCCTCGACAGGCTCATGCGGGCGGAATCCGGCGGGCGGCAGTTCGCGAAGAACCCGCTTTCTTCGGCGCTCGGTCCGTATCAGTTCATCGAGTCCACGTTCCTCGACGTGGTGAAACGCAATTTGCCGGACCTCGCGGCGGGCAAAACCGATTTCGAGATTCTCGCGCTTCGCACCGATTACGCCATTTCGCGGACGGTGGCGTTGCTTTTCACGCGCGAGAACGCCGCCGCGCTTGCAGAAAAGAACCAGCCGCCGACCCCCGCCAATCTTCGCCTCGCCTTTTTCGCCGGAGCCGCCACCGCGATAAGGGTACTCGAAGCCGAGCCCGAAGAGCGCGTCTCCGGCATCTTCGGCGATGCCGCCATGCGGGCCAATCCTTTCCTTTCCGGCATGACGGCCCGCCAGCTCATCGAGCGATCGGCGCGCGAAGCCGAGAGCGGCGGCGCCGTAACCGTCGCTCTGTCGTCAGCAAAGTCGCCGACTGCCCCGCAAAAGCCGCGCGTCGACGTGCGATGCAATCTGCAACTCGCCAGCTGCCGCAAATGGCTTGCGCTGGCCGAGGCACGGCTGAACGCTCGGGCACGGCCTCAAAGGACGGCAGCCAGACAATTTCAGAAGCAGCCCTGACAGCGGGAGGCGCATGGAACCGTTCCTTGCGCGCGTTTGGGTGTGCGGGATGGCGCCTTTAACCTCTGGTACAAGGTGCCTGACGGTCGACTCGCCAGCCTTGGGCTGATAATGCTTGCGATCGTCCCATGGCGACCCGCTAACAAATGACTGCATTGAAATGACAAGTTCCCTGAGCGTGAAAGCGTCTGGCATCCTTCCATCGCAAGCCATTGCGAAGCTCGTCGCCGAGGGCGCGATTGCGGCCTCCGCGCCCATCGGTGAGGGACAGATCCAGCCGGCGAGCCTCGATCTTCGGCTTGGCCGCCGCGCGTTTCGCGTCCGCGCCAGCTTCATTCCGGGGCCGGGCACGAAGACGGAAGATCAGATCGAGCGCTTCAAGCTGCACACCATCGACCTTGGCCCCGGCGCGGTGCTTGAAGTGGGCTGCGTCTATGTGGCGGAGATCGACGAGACGCTCGTTCTGCCGCCGTCCATCTCGGGTATCGCCAACCCGAAAAGCTCGACCGGCCGCCTCGACGTGTTCACACGCGTCATCGCGGACCACGGCCCCGGCTTCGATCAGACCGGCGCGGGCTACAAGGGGCGCCTTTGGCTCGAAATCTGCCCGCAGACCTTCCCAATCCTCGTGCGCACGGGATCGCGCCTCTCGCAGATACGGTTCCGCGATGCAAGCGGCGGCGGCGTGGCGGCTCCGGCCGAGGCGGGAGGCCAGCCGCGCGAGGTGTCGCTATCCGTCGAGCTTGGCGGCGAACCGGGCGCGCTCATCGGCTATCGCGCCAAGCGCCACACCGGCGTCATCGATGTCGACCGCGCGGGCGCTTACGACATCGACGAGTTCTGGGAGCCGATCGCTGTCACCCATCATCGCCGCCTGATCCTCGATCCCGACGAGTTTTACATCCTCGCCTCGAAGGAGGCCGTGCGCGTGCCCGCCACCCACGCCGCCGAGATGGAACCGTTCAATGCGCTGATGGGTGAATTCCGCGTCCACTATGCGGGCTTTTTCGATCCGGGCTTCGGCATGGCGGAGGCTGGCGGCAATGGCAGCCGCGCGGTGCTGGAGGTTCGCAGCCACAAGGTTCCGTTCATCCTCGAAGACGGACAGATGATCGGGCGGCTAAGCTACGAGCCGCTTTCCGAACCGCCCGCGCGCCTATATGGGCATGACATCGGCTCACATTATCAGGCGCAGGCGCTGAAGCTGTCGAAGCATTTTCGCGCAGGCTGAAGTGCTGCGGGGGCTGCCGGGTCATCGTATCAATAGGCGATGCTGACACGAACGCTGCCGTAGACCGCGTCCTTGTTTTCCGCGATGCCGCCGCCCGGGTTCCACATATATTGCAGATCCGGCTGGACCGCGAAGCCTGGAGCGATCTGAAACTTGTAGAAGACTTCCGCCACGGCCTCGAAACTGCGCACACGATAGGACGGGTCTGCATAATCCGCGATATAACGATCCGCGTCGCGGGCGTCGCCCGAGATATGGGCATATGTCTGCGCCGCGCCGAAGGTGTCTTCCGACCGGCCTGGAACAAAACCTCGGAAGAAGACGCCGCCGTCGATGTAGAAATTCACGATGTTGCGGTCGGACGGCGCACCCGCGACGCGCGCAAAGACGAAAACACCGTTCTCCGGATCGCTGGCCAGCCGATAAATCTGCTGATCGGCCAGCGCGTAGAAGCCGTAATTTCCCCAAAACCCCCTCGGCGACACATTGATATCGGCATCGATGAGCGTTCCCGAGTAGACATCCCGGAAATTGTCGAAGTGCTGCCACGCGCCGAATTTCAACACGCCGGGAAGGCTGAAAAGGGCGGCTGACGCTTCCCCCTTCTCCTTATCCTTCTCTTTCCCCTTCTTGTCGCCGTCTTTTCCGCCGTCCTTCGTTCGCTGATTGTACTTGTACTGTATTTCCTCGACGACAAAGGGAGGGTCTTGCAGGCGGAAGTCGGTCCCGTTGCGGTTACAGCGCTGCCCGTCCACGCAGCCGGCGGGATTGCCATTATAGATTGCGCCGAGAAAGGTCAGCTTGTCCGTCATATCGAATTTCACGCGCGCGCCGGGCGTGGCTAAAGGATACGAGTTGCCGCCATTCGGCAGGTCGGTCGCCCAGATGGCGGGCCAGCCGAATGAGGAGTTGATGAACTTGCCGGCGGTTTCGGAGGTCATGAACTCGCTGTCGACTGCGAGTTGCCCCGCGCGCACCGCAACGCGCTCCCCGAACTTCTGTTCGACCCAAAGCTCAAAAAGGCGGGTGGATGGCAGCGCCTCGATGGAGCTGATGTAATCGAGAGGATAGCCAAGATATTTTTCCAGCCCGGCACCATGGATCTGATAGCCGTTGACGTGGAAGGTGAGCCCTTTCGCACCCCACAGCTTTTCAAGATCCGCGTCGACAAGGATTTCGAGGCGGCCGAGATAGGTCGTGTTGTCTTCCCTGCCGCCGGAGCTGCTCCAGCCCTCACCGATGTAATTGATGCCGTAAGTGACGCCCTTTTTCGCAAGGGCCGCGCGAAAGTCCTTGTCCGGTCCTCCGTTGAGGCTGGTTGCAACCGATTGTTCCGGCAGCCCGTCTTTCTCGTCCGCAAGCGCGAAATCGAAGCCACCTGGAAATAGCAGCACCGCAGCGGCGAAAAGGGCACCGATCGGCACCTTGAGGCGCACATCCTCGCAGAGGCCTGAAGCCGTGTCGCGCAATTCATCCCCGCTTCATGGAGTTTCGGCTCTCTCTTCCAACACCACTTTCGACTATTCCTGATTGTGGATACCTACGTTTGCGGCCCATGCGTGTATCTGCTAGCTGAGTCGAGCGGACGCGGTCAACCGCAGAGCGGCAATAAAACCACAGATTACTTGAAACAATTTTTATCGCTGCTGGCGGAGCTACTTTTGAAATGTTCTAGGAACCGTGCCAAATTCAGAAGGCGCGCCACGATGTACTTGATAGTGTGCCAGAGATACGAAAAGTGGGCACCGCTTGGCTTTTGACTGGGCCTTCGAGGCACATCAGCCAGCCTTTCAGGCGATGGCTCCATCAGAGACGGAGCCATCGTTTATGCCGAGATTTAGGAAGCGGACCGAAGCGCCTTGGCGGCGGCGACCATGTTTTCGAGCGCCGGGCGCACTTCCTCCCAGCGGCGCGTTTTCAGGCCGCAGTCCGGGTTGACCCAGAGCTGGCGGTCGGACAGCCGCTCGCGTGCGAGCTTGAGGAGCGCCGTCATTTCAAGCACGCTTGGCACGCGCGGCGAATGGATATCGTAAACGCCGGGCCCGATCTCGTTCGGATATTTGAAGCTTCTGAATGCATCCAGCAGTTCCATTTTCGAGCGCGAGGTCTCGATGGAGATCACGTCCGCATCCATGGCCGCGATGGCGTCGATGATGTCGTTGAACTCGGAGTAGCACATATGCGTGTGGATCTGCGTTTCGTTGGCGACGCCCGAAGACGCGAGACGGAACGCATTGATCGCCCAGTCGAGATAGGTCTTCCAGTCCGCGCGGCGCAGCGGCAACCCCTCGCGAAGCGCTGCCTCGTCGATCTGGATCATCGGCGCGCCTGCCTTTTCGAGGTCGGCCACCTCGTCGCGGATCGCGAGTGCGATCTGCCGGCAGGCGACGCTTCTCGCCACATCGTCGCGCACGAAGGACCAGTTGAGGATCGTGACCGGCCCGGTGAGCATCCCCTTCATCGGGCGGTCGGTCTGCGACTGCGCGAAGTGCCACCAGCCGACCGTCATCGGCTCGGGGCGCGATACATCGCCATAGAGGATCGGCGGGCGCACGCAGCGCGAGCCGTAGGACTGCACCCAGCCGTTCTTCGTGAACGCGAAGCCGGAGAGCTTCTCGCCGAAATACTGCACCATGTCGTTGCGCTCGAACTCGCCATGCACGAGCACGTCGAGGCCCACCTCTTCCTGCCAGCGGATCGTGCGCGCGGTTTCCTCGCGAAGGAACGAGTCGTATTCGGCTTCAGTCAGAGCGCCCTTGGCGTGGGCGGCTCGTGCCTTGCGGACATCTGCCGTCTGCGGGAAGGAGCCGATGGTTGTCGTCGGGAACAGCGGGAGGCCGAAGCGGCGGCGTTGAACGGCGGCACGCTCGGCATAGGGCGCGCGACGGAGCGCCATCTGCGGCGTCACGGCTGCGAGCCGCTGCCTTACGGCTGCGTCATGCACCTTGGGCGATGCGCGCCGCGCGGCAAGCGCTGCGGACGCGGTTTCGAGCGCGGGCGCGACTGCCGCACGGCCTTCCGAGAGCGCGCGGCCGAGCGCGGAAAGCTCTCCCATCTTCTGCACGCCGAAGGCAAGCCAGCTTTTCACGTCGGCGTCGAGATCGCGTTCAAGCTCCAGATCGACCGGTGCATGCAGGAGCGAGCAGGACGGCGCAAGCTGTATGTGATCGGTGCCGCGCTTCGCGACCACGGGTTCCAGCCGGTCGAGGATCGCGGCCAGGTCCGCGCGCCAGACGTTGCGGCCGTCGATCACGCCGAGCGACAACACGAGGCCGCGCGGCGCTTTCGCCAGCACATCGTCGAGTTGCTGCGGAGCGCGTGACAGATCGAGATGCAGCCCCGCCACGGGGAGCGAAAGCGCGGTATCGAGATTATCGCCGAGCGCGCCGAAATAGGTGGCCAGCATGATCTTGAGGCTCGGCAGCGCATCGGCAAAGCGGCGATAGGTCGTCTTCAGCGCGTCGCGCTCGGCGGCGTCGAGATCGAGCACGAGGCACGGCTCATCGATCTGCACCCATTCCGCGCCGTTGGCGGCGAGGCGGCGGAGCACGTCGAGATAGACGGGGAGCAGGGCGTCGAGCAGCGTGAGCGGGTCGAGCGCGGGATCCTTGCTTTTGCCAAGCTTGAGAAACGTCACCGGCCCAAGCAGAACGGGCCGCGTTTCATAGCCGAGATGCTGCGCCTCGCGATATTCGTCAACGGCCTTCAGCGAGGCCAGCGTGAAGCGTTGCCCCGCTGTGAACTCCGGCACCATGTAATGGTAATTCGTGTCGAACCACTTCGTCATCTCCTGCGCGGGCGCGCCGTGGTTCGCGTGCGGGCAACCGCAGGCGCCTTCGCCGTCCGCTCCCTGCGATCCCCGCGCCATGGCGAAATAGGTGCCGAGGGTGACGCCGCCGGTTTTCCATCCGTAGATTTCAGGAATGGCCCCGACCATCACGCTCGTGTCGAGCACCTGATCGTAGAAGGAGAAGTCGTTCGACGGAATGACCGTCACGCCCGCTGCCTTCTGTCGCGCCCAATTGTCGGCGCGAAGCCGGGCCGCTGTCTCGCGAAGTTCCTTCTCCCCGATCCTGTGCGCCCAGTAGGCTTCGAGCGCGGTTTTAAGCTCACGGCGCGGTCCGATGCGCGGCGTGCCGAGCGTTGCGATTTTTATGCTGGAAGACACGTTCTAACCCCATTGCGTTGGGGCAAGGCTGTGATGGGACGCGCGCGAACGCCGCCAGTCGGCGGGCCGCAACCGCTCCACCGGGACACCCCGCCCGAGGACTTCGATTTCGTCGCGGCAGGTCTCCTGGCTTGCGGGTCGTCGCTTCGGCCCGTCTTCCCGAAGCGATTGCCTCAGTGACATGGGTGGGCCGAAACTCGCCGCTTACAGTTGCGGGGGCAGCGCCGGACTTGCACCGGCTTCCCTCTTGGCCACGGGCTATGCGCTCGCAGACCGCGACGGAAAATGAGTGTGATCGAGATCGGCACCGTCGTCAATCTCGATATAACGACATCTTTATATGCCGATGTCGATCTATGTTTGCGGCAGCACCGTCCGCACGATGGAGGCGTCGAGCGCCTCGTAGCGGGCGAGGCCGATGGTGTCGTAAAGCTCGGCGCGAGTCTGCATTTCGGGGAGCATCGCCTCCGTGCTGCCGTCGCGCGCGAGCGTGGCGTAAAGCTTCGCCTGCGCCTTGTTCGCGACCCGAAGCGACGAGACGGGCCAGATGACCATCGCGTAACCCCACGCCTCGAACTGTGCTGCCGTGAAGTGCGGCGTGCGGCCGAACTCGGTCATGTTCGCGAGCAGCGGCACGCCGGGCAGACGCCGCGCGAATTCCTGGAACATGGCCGCGCTCGTCAGCGCCTCGGGGAAGATCGCGTCCGCGCCCGCCTCGACGTAAAGCCGGGCACGCGCCACGGCCGCGTCGATCCCCTCGCTCGCGGCGGCATCGGTGCGCGCCACGATGACGAGATGGCGGCGCGCCTTTGCGGCGGCGGCCACCTTCGCGGCCATGTCGCGGGCGTCCGCCAGCTTCTTGTCGTTCAGGTGCCCACATTTCTTCGGCAGAAGCTGATCCTCGATATGCACAGCGCCCGCGCCCGCATCCTCGAAGGTGCGAACCATATGCATGACGTTCAGCGCCTCGCCATAGCCCGTGTCGCCATCGACGAGCAGCGGCAGGCCGCTCGCCCGCGCGATCTGGCGGATGAAGAACGCGACCTCATCCACCGTGATGATGCCGAGATCGGGCAGCCCCATGGACGCGGTCATCGCCGCGCCCGAGAGATAGAGCGCATCGAAGCCCGCAGCCTTCGCTTGCAGCGCCGCCATGCCGTTATGCGCGCCGGGGAGTTTCAGGATGCCCCGACGCTCCAGAAGCTCGCGGAAGCGGAAGCCCGCCGTCTGGTCGGGCAGGTCGAAACCGTTGAGATAAGGCATGTCCGCTCCCTACGCCGCACGCGCGGGAGACGGCGCAGGCGTGCGCCCGCGATCTTCCAGCGGCACGAACGCTACGTTTTCCGGGCCGACATAATTCGCGGACGGGCGGATAATCTTGTTGTCCTGCCGCTGCTCGATGATATGCGCCGCCCAGCCGCTCGTGCGCGAGATGACGAACAGCGGCGTGAACATCGCGGTCGGAACGCCCATCTGGTGATAGGACACGGCGCTGAACCAGTCGAGGTTCGGGAACATCTTCTTCGTCTCCGCCATCACGCTTTCGATGCGCGCGGCGATCTCGAACATCTTCGTCGCGCCGACCTCGTGCGACAGGCGGCGGGCGACTTCCTTGATGACCTTGTTGCGGGGGTCGGCGACCGTATAGACGGGATGGCCGAAGCCGATAACGACCTCTTTAGCCTCGACGCGGCGGCGGATATCGGCTTCCGCCTCATCGGCTGAATTGTAACGCTTCTGGATCTCGAAGGCCGCCTCGTTCGCGCCGCCATGCTTCGGCCCGCGCAGCGCACCGATCGCGCCCGTCACCGCGGAATACAGATCCGATCCCGTGCTCGCGATGGAGCGTGCGGTGAAGGTGGACGCGTTGAACTCATGCTCGGCGTAGAGAATCAGCGAGGTGTGCATCGCGCGGACGTGGCTTTCGCGCGGGCGTTCGCCATGCAGCAGGTGCAGGAAGTGCCCGCCGATGGAATCGTCGTCGGTGTGCACCTCGATGCGGCGGCCATTATGCGCGAAGTGATGCCAGTAGAGCAGCATGGAACCCAGCGAAGCCAGGAGCCGGTCGGCCACATCGCGCGCAGCTGGATGGTTGTGGTCGACCGGCTCCGGCAGCACGCAGCCGAGCGCGGACACGCCCGATCTGAGTACGTCCATGGGATGGGAGGCGGCCGGCAGCGCTTCGAGCGCGACGCGGACCGCCGAAGGAAGGCCGCGCAGCGCCTTCAGCTTCGTCTTGTAAGCGTGAAGCTCCGTCGGCGTCGGCAGCGCCCCGTGAATGAGGAGATGCGCGATCTCCTCGAATTCGCAGGTTTCGGCCACGTCGAGAATGTCGTAGCCGCGATAATGGAGGTCGTTGCCGGTGCGGCCCACCGTGCACAGCGCGGTGTTGCCCGCGATGATGCCGGAAAGCGCGACCGACTTCTTCGGCTTCGGCCCGGCGGCCTTCGTTGCGTCCTGTAGCATGGTTGTCCTCCCTAAGCGCCGACGACGGCTGAGCGGCCCGTCTCGCGCGATGTGCCGTTCCATTCGAAAAGGCCGGTCGCCCGCTCGGCGCCAAGCGCGACGGGATCGACGGTGAAATTCAGCCCCAGAAGCTCTTCGCCGCGCAGCCGTTCGAGCCGGTCCACCGTTTCGAGAAAGCGCTGTTGCTCGGCGGGGGAGACGATTCCTTCCGAAAGCGTGAGGAACTTCTCGATGTATTGCGGGCGGGCGAAGGGGCGCGCGCCGAGCGGGTTGGCGTCGGCGATGGCAAGCTCGTCCTCGATCACGTGGCCGTCACGCAGGGTGACGACGACGCGGCCGCCGAACGCCTTTTCCTTCGGGTCGCGGCTATGATAGCGGCGCGTCCACTCCGCATCTTCGACGGTCGAAATCTTGTGCCACAGCGCAACGGTTTCGGGCCGCTTCGCGCGCTCCGGCGCATAGGAATGCACGTGGTGCCAGCCGCCGTCTTCCAGCGCGACCGCGAAGATGTACATGATGGAATGGTCGAGCGTTTCGCGGCTCGCGTTCGGGTCCATCTTCTGCGGGTCGTTCGCACCCGTGCCGATCACGTAATGGGTGTGATGGCTCGTGTGGATAACGATGTTTTCGATGGCCGCGAGATTGCCGATCTTTTCGCGCATCCGCCGCGCGAGGTCGATCAGCGCCTGGCTCTGATATTCCGCCGAGTATTCCTTGGTGTAGGTGTCGAGAATGGCGCGCTTCGGCTCGCCTTTCTCAGGCAACGGCACGGTGTATTCCGCCTTCGGGCCGGAAAGCAGCCATGCGATGAAACCGTCCTCGCCTTCCCATGCGGGCGACGGTGCGCCTTCGCCGCGCATGGCTCGATCCACCGCCTCGACCGCCATCTTGCCGGCGAAAGCGGGCGCGTAAGCCTTCCAGCTCGAAATCTCGCCCTTGCGCGACTGCCGCGTCGTCGTCGTCACATGCAGCGCCTGCTGCACGGCCTGCCAGATCGTCTCCACCGGAAGCCCCAGCGCCGCGCCGATGCCTGCCGCAGCCGACGGTCCGAGATGGGCGATATGGTCGATCTTGTGCTCATGCAGGCAAATGCCTTTTACGAGATTGACCTGAATTTCGTAGCCCGCCGCGAGGCCGCGCACGAGCGCTTCGCCGGAAAGCCCGCAATGCTGGGCGACGGCAAGGATCGGCGGGATGTTGTCGCCCGGATGCGAATAGTCGGCGGCGAGGAACGTATCGTGGAAGTCGAGTTCACGCACGGCGACGCCATTGGCCCACGCCGCCCATTCGGGCGAGAAGCGGCGATGCGAGGCGATGCCGAACACGCTCGCGCCGGGCTTGAAGGGATGCGAGAGCGCCTGATTGCGGGCGTTGGCCACCGGGCGGCGTGCGAGCGAAGCGGCGGCAACGGCGGCATTGTCGATGATGCGGTTGCCGATCATCTCGACCACGGCAGGTTCGACCGCGACCGGGTCGGCGGCGACTTCGGCGATCTTCCAGGCGAGTTGTTCGGCGCGGGGCAAAGGCTCGGCGGATTTGTATGTGCGAACGGTATGCGACTTCACGGGGCAGGTTCCTCTCTTGGCAGCGGCGGCTAGAAAATTGTCTTTGAAATCAGGGGCGAAACGCTGTGGGGCGGCCTGCTTCGTCGACGGCCACCATCTCGAACGAGCCGCGCACGGCGAGGCGGCGCTCGCCCGAAAGCAGCTTTTCGGCCATCATCGAGACTTCGACGGTCATCGAAGCGCGGCCTACGCGCACGACGCGGGCGGAAAGTTCGACGAGTTCTCCCACCTTGACGGGCACGTGGAATTCCACCTTGTCGGATGTCGCCATCACCACGGCGCGGCGCGCGCGCCGCGTGGCCGCGACAAAGGCGGCCTTGCCCATGAGGTTCAGAGCATTGCCGCCGAACAGCGTGCCGTAATGGTTCGCCTGTTCGGGGAAGACCATCTCCACGAAGATGGTCGCCGCCTCTGTGGCGGCGTCGTCAATCAGGGTTTGCATTCGGGCGCCCGCTTTCATTTCGGGCTTCACAATATCCGCAAGAGAAAGAACGCGGTAAGGACTGAAAATGTGGATGTTTGCGAAGGGCGAGCCGCAAATCTGCGAAAGTTGCGAACGTCGTCTCCTGTGACATGCCGCAGCCCGGCAAGCTCTTTTTCCTTTCGTCCCCGCTGTTCACATCTTTCCGTGCGCACACCGAATCACTCGTTGCGAGGCGGCGCGACTCAGCACCCTAAATATGGGGGTCACGGTCCCCCGATAGCGCAAGATTCGGGAGCCAAGAGGGAAGCCGGTGCAAGTCCGGCGCTGCCCCCGCAACTGTAAGCGGCGAGCCGCCGTCG
Source organism: Rhodomicrobium lacus (assembly GCF_003992725.1). NCBI lineage: Bacteria > Pseudomonadati > Pseudomonadota > Alphaproteobacteria > Hyphomicrobiales > Hyphomicrobiaceae > Rhodomicrobium > Rhodomicrobium lacus. Next base: position 1,674,405 of record NZ_RZNF01000012.1, read on the forward strand.
ATCGCGTCACTGGTGCGAAAGCGCCGGGAAGGCCAGACGGAAGCATTGACCCGCGAGCCAGGAGACCTGCCGCGACATCGGAATATCGTCCTCGGGCGGGGTGCCCGCAGGCCGTGCCGCGACCGGTGAAGCCGGTTTCGTTCGCGCGTCTGTCGGCCCCGCCCCCATGATCCAACGGGGGTTCACTTGTCTTCCAGTCCTGACTCCACGGCGGTAATTTCCGCCGCCCGCCTGCCGCTCAGCATCGTGAAGCGCTCGGGCGCGCTCGCGCCGTTCGACGCGGCGAAGATCCGCTCCGCTGTCGAGCGTGCGGGCCGCGCCACCGGCGATTTCGACGCCACCGAGGCGCATCTTCTCGCCATTCAGGCGGTGAAGGTGATCGCTCATCGCTTCGCGGACCGGTCGCCGCACATCGAGGAAATTCAGGACATCGTCGAACAGGTGCTGATCTCCGCGAACCACTTCGCGACGGCCCGCGCCTACATCGTCTATCGCGAACAGCGCGCACGGCTTCGCGCCGACCGCCACGCCGCCATCGACGTCGAAAGCTCGATCAACGAATATCTGGAGCGCGCGGACTGGCGCGTGAACGCAAACGCCAATCAGGGCTATTCGCTTGGCGGCCTGATCCTGAACGTCTCCGGCAAGGTGGTGGCCAATTACTGGCTCAGCCACGTCTACCCGCCGGAAGTGGGCCGCGCGCATCGCGACGGCGACATCCACATCCACGATCTCGACATGCTGGCGGGCTATTGCGCGGGCTGGTCGTTGCGGACGCTGTTGCAGGAAGGGCTGAACGGCGTGCCGGGCAAGGTCGAGGCCGCGCCGCCGAAGCACCTGTCGAGCGCGGTCGGACAGATCGTGAACTTCCTTGGCACGCTTCAGAACGAATGGGCGGGCGCGCAGGCGTTCTCATCGTTCGATACCTACATGGCGCCTTTCATCCGCAAGGACAGATTGCCTTACGGCGAGGTGCGCCAGTGCATTCAGGAACTGATCTATAACCTCAACGTGCCGTCACGCTGGGGCACGCAGACGCCTTTCACGAACCTGACCTTCGACTGGACCTGCCCGGAAGACCTCCGCGAGCAGGTTCCGATGATCGGCGGCAAGGAGGTGGACTTCACCTATGGCGATCTCCAGTCCGAAATGGACATGATCAACCGCGCTTACATGGAGGTCATGACGGCGGGCGACGCGAAAGGCCGGGTGTTCACCTTCCCGATCCCGACCTACAACATCACACCGGATTTCCCGTGGGAGAGCGAAAACGCGACGCGCCTCTTCGAGATGACCGCGAAATACGGCCTGCCCTATTTCCAGAATTTCGTGAACTCGGAACTGAAGCCCAACATGGTGCGGTCCATGTGCTGCCGCCTCCAGCTCGACCTGACGGAGCTTCTGAAGCGCGGCAACGGGTTGTTCGGCTCGGCGGAGCAGACGGGCTCGGTCGGCGTGGTCACCGTGAACTGCGCGCGGCTCGGCTTCCTGCACAAGGGCGACGAGGCGGCCTTGTTCGCGCGGCTCGATGAGTTGCTCGACATCGGCCGCAACAGCCTCGAAATCAAGCGCAAGATCATCCAGCGCCACATGGATGCGGGGCTGTTCCCGTATACGAAGCGCTATCTCGGCACGCTCCGCAATCATTTCTCGACGCTCGGCGTGAACGGCCTCAACGAGATGATCCGCAATTTCACCGACGACGCCGAAGATATCTCGACGCCGTGGGGCCACGCCTTCGCGCTGCGTTTCCTCGATCACGTTCGGGCGAAGATGGTGGCGTTTCAGGAAGAAACCGGCCACCTCTATAACCTCGAAGCGACGCCCGCGGAGGGCACGACCTACCGCTTTGCGCGCGAGGACAAGAAGCGTTTCGCAGGTATCCTTCAGGCGGGCACGGACGAGACGCCCTATTACACCAACTCCAGCCAGTTGCCGGTCGGGTTCACCGACGATCCGTTCGAGGCGTTGGCCCGGCAGGAGCCGCTTCAGCAGAAATACACGGGCGGCACGGTGCTGCATCTCTACATGGGCGAGCGCATCTCTTCGGTGGAAGCCTGCAAGAAGCTCGTGCGCCGCGCGCTCGAAAACTTCCGCATCCCCTACATCACCGTGACCCCGACATTCTCGATCTGTCCAACGCACGGCTACATCGCAGGCGAGCACAAGTTCTGCCCCATCTGCGACGAGGAGCGGCTTGCGGCGAAGCGCGCACGCCTCGCTGCGCGCAAGGCGGCGGCCTGATTTCCATCAAACGAGGGAGAAGAGACATGAACGCACATTGGACCCCCACCGCCGACGACGTGACCCTGACCGACGAGGAGCGCCAGCCCTGCGAAGTCTGGACGCGCGTGATGGGCTATCACCGGCCCGTCTCGTCGTTCAATCAGGGCAAGGTCGGCGAATTCAACGAGCGGCAGTATTTCCGCGAATGCAAGGCCGAGCGCGCCGACGCCGACAAGAGCGCGATGACCAAAACGCTTTCAGGAAAAGTGTTTGCGGTTTTCCGCCCGGAAAGCGCGCAAGATGCAAGATAGCATCGAGATTGGCGGGCTTGCCCGCCTTTCCTCCGTGGATTGGCCGGGGCAGCTTGCGGCGACCGTTTTCTGTCAGGGCTGCCCCTGGGCCTGCCGCTATTGCCACAACGCCTCGCTGATGCGGGCGGGCAGTGGCGCGGGGCCGTCATGGGCCGAAGTGCGCGCGTTGCTCGAAACGCGGCGCGGACTGCTCGATGCCGTGGTGTTTTCCGGCGGCGAGCCGACCTTGCAGACACATCTGCCGGAGGCGATGGCGGAGGTGCGCGCCATGGGCTTCAAGGTCGGCCTCCATAGCGCGGGGCCTTATCCGGCGCGGCTCGCGGCCGTTTTGCCGCTTGTCGACTGGGTCGGCTTCGACGTGAAAGCGCCGTTTGCGAAGTATGAGCGTGTCACGGGCATCCCCGGCAGCGGCGAGCGCGCGGCGGAAAGCTTGCGGCTGCTGGTGGCGAGCGGCGCCGCGTTCGAGACGCGGACCACGGTTCACCCCGCGCTGCTTGATGAAGCGGCGGTCGCGCGGATCGCCGCCGAACTGGCCGCGCTCGGCATCGCGAACAATCGCATCCAGCCATTTCGGGCGCATGGATGTACAGACGCCGCGCTTGCTGCCTAGAGCCGGATCCGATCAGGTTCACTCAACCTGATCGGTAAATCCGTCTCTACGCGATAAAGAGAACAAGCGCGGCGTCCATCGCGTGCCGACGGCCTTGCGCCGCCTGCCCGTGGCTCGACGGCACGCGATTAAGGGTAGGCGAGAAGCGAGCGCGCGCGGCGAAGGGCACTCCTATCGAAACAGGTCCGCCGCTTTTCCGATCCGGCGCGAACCGTCGCCGAACTCGCAGGAGCCAAACTCAGGCCAGTCGGGATCGCTGCCGCGAGGGCTGGCGGAGAGTGCGAAGCCTTCGGGCCGGTCCGGCCATCGCGGCGTCTCGCTCGTCGATACGGGGGGCGTATCCGATGCCTTGACGATGAGTCGCATTTGCGAAATTCCTTGCGGTCTGTGTTGGATCACACAATATTCGCCGAAAAAATTTCGAGATAGGGTTGAATTTGCGGGGTTTTGCGAAGGACGCCCTCCCGTTTTGCAAATATTGCGAATGGAATAGGAGCATGAAGAAGGTCTTCGTCGGTGTGAAGCTGAAGCGGCTGCGAGAGGAACGCGGGCTGACCCAGATTGCCTTCGCGGAAGCGATTGGTCTGTCGCCGAGCTATCTGAACCAACTTGAAAAGAACCAGCGCCCGTTGACCGTGCCTGTTCTGCTTCGCATCAATGCGGCCTTTGGCATCGACATGCAGTTGCTGTCAGACGGAGACGAGGCGCGTCTCGTCTCCGATCTGAGGGAGGTTTTCTCCGATCCAGCCAGCGGTGAGAGCGTCAGCCTTGCCGAAATACGGGAAATCGCCGCTTCGATGCCAGCGGCGGGGCGTGCGATCCTGGCGTTGCATCGTCGCCTCCGCCACGCGACGGAGCGCGCCGAGGCCATGGCTCACGAACTCGGCCTCGGCGCGGCGGGCGTGGCCACCGTGGCTCCAATGCCGTTCGAGCAGGTGCGCGACTTCTTTTACCGCCATCACAACTACTTCGCGGAACTGGACGAAGCGGCAGAGCGGCTTTTCGCCGATGCTGGCCTCGCCGAAGGCGACACGATCGACGGGATTGCGCGCTGGCTTGAGACGCGGCACGGAGTTCGGGTGAGTTTCGTCAAGCAGGATCGCGCCGGAACCTCGACCGCCAATCGCACCTACCATCTCAAAGAGCGCGTGCTTCACATTGCGGCGCGGCTCGATCAGGGCCAGCGCGCTTTCCAGATGGCGACACAGCTTGCCTTTCTCGAAATGGAGGAGCCGCTGAACCGGCTCGCCAAGGAAGCAGCGGCTGCCTCGCCAGCCACGCACGCGCTTGCGCGCATCGGCCTCGCCAACTATTTCGCGGGTGCGCTTGTCATGCCCTATGGCGCGTTCCTCGCGGCGGCCGAGGCGGCACGCTACGACATCGACCTTTTGGCGCAGCGCTTCGGCGTGGGCTTCGAGACGATCAGTCACCGGCTCAGCACACTGCAGCGTCCGCGCTCGGCTGGCGTGCCGTTCTTCTTTATTCGTGTCGACCGAGCCGGCAACATCTCGAAGCGGCAATCGGCGACCGATTTCCATTTCTCGCGCGTTGGCGGCGCGTGCCCGCTCTGGAACGTCTATGAAGCCTTTGCCCAGCCGGGCCGCACCCTGACGCAGGTGGCGCAAATGCCGGACGGGCGCACCTACCTCTGGATTGCACGCTCGACCAGCCAGACCGTTGGCGGGTTCGGGGATCCGGGCAAGACTTTCGCCATCGGGCTCGGTTGCGACATCCGCCATGCGTCGCGGCTCGTCTATTCCAAGGGGCTCGACCTCGACGATCCCGCAGCGGCCACGCCCATCGGCGCGGGCTGCAAGGTGTGCGAGCGCCCGGCGTGTCCTCAGCGCGCCTTCCCGATGATTGGCCGCCCGCTCATGGTCGACGAAAATCGGAGCACGGTTCTGCCCTACGCTGGCGCGCCTGCATAAGGCGAAGTCGCCGTGGTCGACGCGAAGCTCGAACGCAATGAGCACCTTCCGCTATCGGTTCAACCGGCGGTTTCCGTCGAACCGTTTGATAGTCCGCAATCGACCCGACACGGTTTCCTCGATCCTATCGGGAATGACGGAGGCGAGTGCTCGGCAGGTCGCGCCTCACTCGGTTTCTTCGCGAACGAGGGGCAATTCCGGCGCGATCGCTCCGCTACTGTTGGTTCGGCTTCTGCCGGGACTGTGCCACTGGCGCCTTCTTTGGGGGAGCCTTCTGCGTAACCTTCGTAACAAAGGGTTTTGCCTTGGGCCCTGCCGCGCAATCCGCCGTGCCGAAGACCTGCACCATGCGGAAAACCACGCGGTCGCCCAGCCGCCATGCCGCGACGCCTACGCCTATGTTCTTGCCCTTGCCGAGCAGGTTGGCATTGTGGCCCGGCGATTTCTTCCAGTCGTCCATCGCCTTTTTCGACGCCTCGGCTTCCGTCATCGGATTCGGCCTGCGCCAGCCGCCCCACATGTTTTCAGCAACGAAGCAATAGTTGTAGCCCGTCGCGCGAACGCGGATGGCGGGCGACTTGCCGTCAGCGGTGTGGCCGACGCCCTCTGTCTGCGCGAGATAGCGGGCATAAGCGGTCGCGGCGGCCTCAAGCTGCGGGTGGTTTGAAACCGGCGGCAGGCCCTTCGCGGCACGCCACGCATTGGTTTCGGCGATCACGACGCGGCTCACGAATGCCCTGTCGAGCGGGTAATCCTGTGCGCGGGCCGCTGACAAGCCGCTCACAGTCATCGCTGCGAGAGCGACGAGAAATAGTCTCGACGACATGGATGTTCGCTCGCTTCCCCGTTTTGCGGCTTTCATCGCTCCCGGCCGTTGAGAAGCCGGGCAATGCGCCTGCAGGCAATGCCGCTGCGCGCCACATCTCTAGCGCGAGTCGCATGTCGTGCAAACGCGGAGGCGCCCGAAAGCTGTTCAAGCGAGATTGCGGCATCACGATGAACAACGAAGAAGGCGCCCTCTGGATCAGCCCGCGTCAACTGCGGGCCGCAGACAAGCCGACCGAACCTGAAACGAGCACGTCGGGCGGCGGCCGATTTACGGCACGCCGCTGTGATCGGCCACCCGAAGCGTCGGGCGTGGCGCAGGCGCGCCGCGCGGCTCCACCCTATTCGTCGCCGACCTCGGCTTCCATGCGCTTTTTCTCCTCGGCTGCGCGCTGGCGCTCAACGAGACGCACCGAGATGATGGAAAGCTCATAGAGAAGCAGCGTCGGGATGGCGAGACCAACCTGGCTCATCACATCCGGCGGCGTCAGCACGGCGGCGACCGCGAAGATCGCAACGACCGCATAACGCCATTGCTTGCGCAGCCACCCTGAAGTGACGAGCCCGGCGCGCGCGAGAAGGGTAAGGATCACCGGGAGCTGGAAGCACAGGCCGAAGGCGAGAATGAGCGATGTAATCAGATGCAGATATTCGCTCACGCGGGCCGTGAGCTGGATGTGAACCTGCTGGTCGGATCCCGTCTGCTGCATGGACAGGAAGAACGTCATCGCGAGTGGCATCACGATGAAGAAAACGAGCGCCCCGCCAAGCAAAAAGAGGATCGGCGTCGCAATGAGATAGGGCAGGAACGCCCGGCGTTCGTTTTTGTAGAGACCCGGAGCCACGAACATATAGAGCTGCGAGGCGATCACCGGGAAGGCAAGTACGATGGCGCCGAAGAAGGCAACGCGCACCTGCGTGAAGAAGAACTCCTGCGGCGCGGTATAGATCATGTCGATCTGCGTCTCGCCGCCGACCGCGAGGCGGTACGGGATGAGCAGGAAATTATAGATATGTTGCGCGAACGCATAACAGAAGAAGAAGAGGATGACGACCGCGACGACGCAATAGATCAGCCGACGCCTAAGCTCGATCAGATGATCGAGAAGCGGCGCCTTCGACTGGTCGAGTTCGTCCTGTTCGGGTTGGGCCACGGCCATATGGAAACGCTCACGCGGCTGGAGCTATGCGGTCTTTGGCGGGATCGCTCGCGGCGGCTTGCGGCTCCAAAGGCTTTGCGGGGATGGCTTGACTTGAGGGCGCGGCCAAATCGGCGCTTTTTCTTTCGGCATCGACAGCCGTCTTTACAGTTTCGGCAACGGGAACGGTCACGTTCACGGCGTTGTCGATCCGGGGCGGAGTCGGCGGAACTGCGGCCGTTTCGGTCTGCGAGGGCGGGGCAACGGCTGCGGTGACGACGGATGTTGCGGGCGGAGCGGCCGAGACGTCACTTGCGCTTGTCGCCTTCGCTGCGTCGGAAGCGAGCGGCACAACCGCCTGCGCCTGTTCCGGCGTTGGCGCGGATTTCGAATAGTCGTGGTCGATGGCGCGCCTGATGCTGTCCTTCAACTGCCCGGCGGGATTGAGATCGCGGAAATCCTGAAGATTCTTCTGAAGATCCTGATATCCGCCTTCGCGCATGGAGTCGTCGAACTGGCGGCGGAAGTCGTCCGCGTGGTTGCGTATCTTCCGCACGAAGCGGCCGAGCGTATGCAGCATTCCCGGCAGTTCCTTCGGGCCGATGAAAATCAGCGCGACGACCGCTATCACGAGAAGCTCAGACCACGCGATATCGAACATTCTGCCCCTTTGCCCTCAAAGCGCAAACAAATCGATTGCTCAAGCCTTCGTTTCGGAGCCTACCGGAGCCTTCACCTCAGCGCGCGGAGCCTCATGCTCGATGGGCTTCGGGGCGGCTGGCGCCGTGGGGGCTGCCGTACTCTGCGCGGCGGCCGGAGGCGTTGCAGTCTCGTCTTCGGACATGCCCTTCTTGAAGCTCTTGATGCCTTTTGCGACGTCGCCCATCAGCTCCGAGATCTTGCCTCTGCCGAACAGAAGCACGACGAGCAACAGAACAATGAGGAGCTGCGGCAGACTCCACGTCGCTCCGAACATGAGATCCTGATGCATCTGGATTTACTCCTTCGTCTCGCCGACTTCCGGCGGCACGCGCGATGTTGGGGAAATTCCCCCTGAACGTGGCCGCATGAGCGCGGCATGTCAAGCGCGCTCATCCTATCAATGCGTAGCAGAAAAAGCGAACACGTACCGCCGCCCGCACGACCAAGTCCTTCGTGGAGCAGGAAGCGGTGGGTCTTGAAAAGGCGTTCTCTGCGTGAAAGAGAACGCGAACAGCAAATCTCTTTTCGACGCTCTATGCGGAATGGGCTGCGGGGGCGAAGTCTTAAAACCGCAGCGCGCGAAACGGACGCCTCACCCAACGCGACACTCTCAGCCCGCCGATGCGACGAGCACGGGATGCTGCTTGTCGGCTTCCGGCTCTTCCTCGATGGGAGCATCGTCCTCGGTGTGCACGCCCGATGGCTCATCCTCCAACGGCTCTTCATCGTCGCGAAGGGCCATGCTGTCGTCCGGTTCCGGCACAGAGAAGCCGGGCGGAAGATTGCTGTCGAGGAGGCCGGCGCCCTTGAGTTCGGCGAGCCCCGGCAGATCGCGGATGGAATCGAAGCCGAAATGATCGAGAAAAGCTTCGGTCGTGCCATAGGTAACCGGGCGGCCCGGTGCGCGACGGCGTCCGCGCAGACGCACCCAGCCGATTTCAAGCAGCACGTCGAGCGAGCCCTTGGATGTCGAGACGCCGCGAATTTCCTCGATCTCGGCGCGGGTTACCGGCTGGTGATAGGCGATGATGGCAAGCGTTTCGAGCGCGGCCTTGGATAGCTTGCGTTGCTCGATGGAATAATGCTCAAGCAGGAACGAGAGGTCTTCCGCGGTACGGAACGCCCATTTGCCCGCCACACGCACGAGATTCACGCCGCGACCGGCATAGAGCTGCTGAAGCTCTTCCAGAAGCTGGCGCACGTCGTCTTTCGCGCCGAGATGCTTTGCAAGCGAGGTTTCGTCCAGGGGTTCGGCGGCGGCGAAAAGGAGCGCTTCGAGGATGCGCAGCTTCTCCCGGCGGTCAGCCGAGGGGAGGCGTGTCACATTGGAAGGCAGCGGCAAAATCGGCACGCGACCGTTGTCAATCCCGCCATTATTTCCCTTGCCGTCTCTTCCTGCCATGGAAACCTTCCATTATCCCCAGCTTCTCAGACAGCTCGTGAAGCGAATTGAAATTCCGGATCCCGGCTGCTTCGAGTTTGCACTCGAATGTCGAAATTCGGAAACTTCACTATAATCAGAGAGTTGTCGTGGTCCTTGTGGGTCCGAAATTTGCCCGCGAGGGTGCTGCAAGGGATGCAAACGTCTGAATCCAGCGTCTAGTTCGCCTGATTTGGGGGAAACGCGCAAGTGTCGCATTTCGCTCCCTTGAGCGGCGGCGTCGCGCGGCTGCGATCACAATTATTAACTTCGGTCAATTCGAGGGAGGGCGGTAAGTTTCTCTTAGATGGAAGGCGCTATGACTGAAAGAAAGTCGAAGATAATGCCTTGCATCCCAGCAATAAACCCGCCAACGGCACGCATCATGATCCGCTTCAATGCCTGGCCCATCGTCAGTCTCTTCCTCGCCGGCATCGTCCTTTCGGGCTGTCTTTTTCTTTTCGCGCTCCATGCTGGAGGTATCGACGGCATCGGCTTGACGACAGCGATGGCCAGACAGCACGCGCAGATCGAGACCGGCATAAGCGAAGGCGGGAGTGCGCCCGTTGCAGCCCTCAGCGAAAATGTGCGCGGGGACTTCCAGACTTTTACGTCAGGTGCCCGCGAGGCGCCGCGCCCGGTTTTGCTCGCGCTTCCCGGTGAACCGGCACTCGAAGCTGTAAGCGCCGAATAAAGGCGGCGAAGGGCTCATCGCACTCTCACCGGCAAACGGCACCCCATGACCGCCGTCACTCGCGGTCGAGATCTGCTATTGACCGCGTGCGCCCATGCACCTATGGTCCTCAAGCGCGCGCGGACGTTTTCCGCACGGCGCTTTTTGTCCTAAAGTGAGCCCATAGCTCAGCCGGTAGAGCATCTGACTTTTAATCAGAGGGTCGATGGTTCGAATCCATCTGGGCTCACCAACAAAATCAAATACATAGGTTCTGCGAACGGAACCTGCGCGAATGAAACGGCGAATGAAACGATCAGATTCGCCCTCAAAGAACGGCCGATCAAGCCGCCTCGCGCTTGCCTTCCGACAACGGAAAAGATGCGTTCGCGCTCATTCGAGCGAGGCCGACGATGACGCGCGGCTTGTTCGTCATGCGCTGCATCGCGATCATCTTGGCGATCAGCGTCGCGATCCTCTCAGCCGTCATGGTCTATCATGGCGGCGCAGCACGCGCAGGCGTCTCCCCGCTCGCCTCGATCGTCGTCGGCGGAGTCGGCGTGGCGATGGTTCTTTACTCCCTGACCGCGCTTTTTATGTCGCGTCAGGCGCGCAGGGAGGGACGCCGCGCCCTTAGCAGGGCGCTACTCTGCGGCCTCATCCTCTCCGAAGGCTACATCCTGTTCTATGAGGCTGCGTGGTGGAAGGCCAAGGTTATCATAGCTCAGGAACAATCCCGGTTTCAGAAGGCCGCCGCGCAGGCGATCGCCAAGGGCGAGATTGAGGTGATCGAAAACGCGCAGCGTGTGCTCGAAACACTGAAAAGCACGCGCGACAAGAGTGAAGTGCTGGCGGAGATCGATAAAGAGCTGGCGCGCAGCGTGAACCTTGGCAAAGGGATGCGCGAACCTCTCGCCAAGACAACGGCGGAATGCACGAGGACCGACGTGCCCGCGTATTCGCTATGCTCCACCGTTCTCTCTCTTCGCATGGAACTCGCCACAATTGAGAAGATCGAAAAGGCGAAATTTGTGATCGGCACCCGCGTCGCTGCGCCGGAGATGCCGATCCCTGCGAACGCGGGCGAGGCGCTAATAGCCGAAATGACGGGCGTAGACGAGAAGACCGTGGAGCATCTGTCCCTGATGATCGGACTGCTCGCTCTGGCGGCATTGCGAACCCTTTCCTTTGCGATCGCCTTCCACGGGCCTGAGAACGAGGCTATGAGCCCCTCTCACGCATCGTGCATCGTCTCTGGGGCACCCATCATGGCGTCCCTGCCTGTCGTCAATCCCGACGCGCTCCGGCTCGACACCGGGGAGACGAGCGAGTGGGGAAGCGGGACGAACGCAGAAGCATCGCCGTCCATGGGGAGCGTGAGCGGGGATGCTACCGTCACGCGGGACAGAAACGGTCCGCTCGTCGCTGTCACCGTGGAGAGTCCGAGCAGTGATCGCCCCTCAAAGGAGGCAACGCCAGCGGCACAAGGCGCGTGCGTAGCTGGCGTCTCGTCAGGGACGCAGGGAATTTCCCGCCGCGCGGTTCCAGCCGCCAAGGACGCGCCTGAGGGCGACTCTATCGCCGCCTTTTACCGGGAGAGGTGCACTCCCTCCCTCGGCTCTCGCGCATCAGCGCACTGCCTCTATGCGGCGTATAGGGTTTGGTGCAAGGCGCGCCAAATCGCGCCGGCATCAATGACTATGTTTGGCAGAAGTCTCCCCGCGTACGCGCGGCGGCTCAAAACGGGCGGTAGGATTGTGTATCTCGACATTGCGGTCCCCGATGCTCCGCTCCCCGCGTCTCCTGCCACCACGCCGACCGCACGGCCTATCGTGCCCATGCCTGCGCATCAGGGCGCTACAGACGCCCGCTACCGCACGGTATCGGCAAGCGCCGACGTTTTGACCGGGGCCATGGCAGGTGCAGGATGAGGGCCTACGCCGGGCCATAACAGGGGCCAGGCATGGGGCCAGTGAATCGATGGCGAGAATGCCCGTAAATATGGGGTTTCGGTCGGAATTCCTCCTGTAAACGGCCAATAACCGGGCCGGTCGCGGGGCCAACGTTTGGGCAGCGGCAGGGCCTGAAAGGGCCGAAGGACCTGAGAGCGCGGAAGTATGCGCTCAACAATTTTTCCACAGCCTCCCAAGGATTCCTCTTGAAAATCAGACGCCGCGAGCGGACCTTTTCATCAGCCTGCAATAAAAAGCCCCGCCTTTGAGAGGCGGGGCAAAACACGAGTGTCAGTCTGTACTGCGTCAAACCGGCCGATCTGCGAAATCGACCTCCCAAATTTCACCGAGAACAGGGTTGGCGTGACATGATGCTCTGCAAATCTAGGCATTTGATGCTCGATGCGCAAGTTCTGTTTCTCGGCTTTTCACCGAGAAACGAACCGAAATGCATGCGTCTGAAGCCGCGCCGATCGCGGCTGAGTCAGCCTACCCCACATTCGCGCAACACGCGCCCGATCTGAGGCGACTCGGCTGGGCCGTCCTGCCCGCCAAGGGCAAAAGCCCCCTCAAAGGCGGCTTCCCGACGATGCGGGCGGCTCCTGGAGCCTCGACCGTCGACGCTTGGGCGCGTGAAACGCCCGACGCAGATATCGTTTTCGTGGCCGGCCTGTGCTCGACAAGGCGAGGACGCAAGAGCATCGTTGTCGTCGATGCCGATGACGAGGACGCATGCGGCCAAGCCGTCGAGATTTTCGGCGAAACACCCGGCGTCGCGAAGACGCGGCGCGGTCGGCACTTCTTTTACGACGGACACGGTGTCGATCTGGGCGCCGTGTCTTCGCTGCGCGCACAGCGCTTTAATATCGATATGAAGCACGGCCGGAGCGGTGCTGCGATCGTCGCCGCCGCTCCCAGCCCGCACGAGAAGCAGCGGGATTTCCGCTACGCATGGGAGGGGTGCGATGCGAGCGTTCTCGGCGAACTGCCGCCGTTCCCGGTGGACAGGCTCAATCGCCTGCTTGAGCGCACGCAGGATGATCAGAGGAAGACGCGCCGCAGCGCTTTCAGGCAGGGATCACGTGGTCTCGGATTGAACGATTATCTGGTCAAAAATGCCTGGGCGTTCGATCCCGATCGCCCGCTCGACAATGCGCTTGAGCTTGCCCGTCAATTTAATGATGACCTGATTGAACGCGGCATGGAACCACTTGACGAGGCGGAACTGGTGACGCGAACTCAGGCAGTGGTACGTGATTTCGAGGCTGGCAAGATCGAGCGCCGGCACGGTCGACGCGCTTCGTGCACATCGGATGCAGCTGAAATTCGCTATTTCGCCACCCTCGACCATGGCGTCGATGCTCTCGCGCTCCTCCTCCTTCTTCGTTCCGAGCACGGGGCGCGATGTGCGCAAGGCGAGACGTTTCGCCTCTTGATCAAATCTATGGTGGACGCCCGCGTGATGGGAAGCTGGGCGGCTCGAAAATACCGCGAAGCGCGAGATCTCCTTCTTGCGGAGGAATTCATCCGAGAGGTGAAACTTGCAACAAAGGGCGCGCCAGCAGAGTACTCACTCGCCGAACGATCGTTCGTTCCGAGCCTGAAACGTTCAAACTGAACAGGGGGTGGAGCAAAATGCTCCACAATATGACTCTCATACTGCCCGCCCCCCTAGCAGAGGGGGAAATGAGGCGGTGACCCCAAAACGAATTTCGAAGCGCAACCGAAAGATAACGAGCAACTCGCGCGCAACTTTTGGTGGATGGATAATGCGTGAGCGACAATTCAGCTCTTACGCTTGCAAGAAAGGTTTCGGCCTCGTGGATTTTTGACGTCTTCCGGCATGAAAGCGTTGCCATCGCCGTCTTCGAAAAGTTCCTTCGGCGGTGTATTCGTGCATATCTCCGGCCAATATTCGAGCCAAATCCGTTCAATCCTTCCCTTCGGTGCGAGGATTGCAGGATCGCCATTTGAGCGAGCTGCCCTTAAAACATCCCGCCACTCGTATCTGACCGAGAAGGTGTTGATGAAAGAGACCGCACTCTCCTTCAGAGACATCTTGATAATCAGATGCTGTCCCGGCGGAGTGAAGCCGCGCTCAAGGGTGAGATTGCCGATCCGTAGCGCAACGTCGGCTGTGGTCAGAATCTGCGCGTCGACGCTATCGCCTGCCCTTCCAGTGTAATCGACGATAATCTGATGCTGATAGCGCCCTGCTTCCGAGTGCTCGATTGCGACCCCGTTTGTCGTATCTTCGGGATCACGGAGAAGCTCCGATATCGCAAGTGTCAAATCTTTCGCTTTGTCCTTTCGGTGATCGCTCACTTCTCCGAGCTTTCCCTTCAGGCTGGCAAACGCTTTTACGGTCACGATCGTCATCTCCCTGACAGTGATTTCAGGATGATTATCGCATCGTGTCCCAATGAGCGGGACGATTGCCAAAGCTCTATCGGGCGATAGACCTGCATCTTCCGCGACCCGAGCTATGTACAGGATGAGATTTCGAACATCCGGTGAGCCCGGTATAGCCTTGGCCGTGAGCGCCGAAACTTCGGCGCAGGTGCTCGAGTCGTTGAAGCGAGCTTCGGCCGTCGAAATGGAGAAGATGAGCGGGATACACGCGAGCAGCGGACGGGAACAGATACGCATGAACAACCCCTTGTGAATATCAGCATCACCAACCGATCAAGCGTAGCACAATTGTATTGTTAAGTCTGCGGTTGGTCGGAGTGCTAAAGCTCGAAACGCAAAAAGGGGCAGCCACCTTGCAGCCGCCCCTTCTCCCTCACTCCGGTCCGCTGGGAGACGGCAGCGCCGGGTATCGATGGGCCGCCCCGCCCCGCGAGTTCCCGCCAGCGTGGCAGGACGGCCCGCGCTGCGCATCCCGCGCGCGCATCTCGTCAGCGAACGGCGATCTTACCCGCTGCTGCATCACGGATCAGTGCCGCGCGCTTCTCGGCATCGGCCGACGCAATCTCAGTCTGCCACTCACGTCTCGACATGGTCCGCGCCGGTTTCGGCGCTCCCGGAGCGGCTGCCCGTGGCGGCTGGAAGATCCCAACAAGTTCGGGATCGCCCTTCAAATCGTGGATCAGCTCTGCGACCGTCATCGGCCCGTGCATCCCCCAGCGGGGCGCACCATCGGCACCGATGACGCGGATCACGTCGCGTCCATCTTCCTCGACGACGGCTACGCAGCCTTCCAGATGGGGCCGTAGAAGGCGTGTGTTCGCGCCGCCCGACGCATGCACGGCATCGCCGATCTCGCGGTCAATCATGAGGCGATGGGCCTGAGTTCGATATCTGTCGGCCGCATCTGCGGCCTTCCGCGCCTCGGCCTCTGCCGATCGCCGGGCGGCTCGTTCCCGGTGGAGCGCCGCCCATATGGCGGCTGTACCGCCATCTTCGCCGCCGTCGGCGGTGCTCACGTCTCGCTCATCGGCGGACGCCTCGACGTCATCACTCATTCGGTTCCCCCGCATCTCGTGCATGCCGCCCTGTCACAGATTGAAGCATGCGCGCGGCCATCACGGCCCTAAACCGAAAGATGTTACCTGATTCCTCGTAGTACTATCACGTATTGTTGCAAATAATTTTGCGTAGTATCGCCCGTCGATGCATGCATCGGGTGCCTTGCGGCCGGTCACAAAACGACGCCGCGAAAATATTTTTATTATTTAAAATCAATGGCTTACTCGCGCGTTTCGGCGGTCAATGTCCGATTTTGACACCGCCTTTCAAGGTGGCGTTTTGATTCATGTTATTCTGTATCAATGTTGATTAATTGGTGAAAATATGAACAAGACATCTTTTGCGTTGTGGCGTCGCTCAGTTGGTTACTCCCTTGATCAAGCCGCGCGCGCGCTTGGTCTTGCCCGCAGCACGGTGTGTCATTTACAACGCGGGTACGACGGCGATAGCCGCCCCGTGGTCCCGCGCGAGGACACACGGTTACTAATGCAGGCAATCGTCGATGGTGTCGAACTTCGTCCGTACCCTCTGGCACCCGCCGAGCTTGCCGTCATCCGCGAAGCCCGCGCCCGCCGCATCCGCGCTGGGCAGCGCAGGGACGAGGCCGCATGATGACCCCGCGACAGGAATTCCCGCGCGCGTGGGCGTCTTGGGTAGGCATGCGCCAGCGCTGCCGCGATCCCCGACACGTTGCCTATCATCGTTACGGCGGCCGTGGCATCAAGGTTGATGCTCGATGGGCAACGTTCGCGACGTTCCTCGCAGATATGGGTGAGCGCCCGATCGGCTTCACACTCGACCGCATAGATCCAGACGGCCCCTATTCCCCCGCAAACTGCCGGTGGGCGACCCCGCGCGAACAGGCGGCATCGCGTTCTCCAAACCGCCCCGCGCTCGCGCGTGCAGGGCGAAAGTCTGCCGCTTTGAGGCGGCTTCGCCGCGCCGCCGCGCATCCGTCAAATCCATTTCGTGACGAGGCTCAGCAGATGACCGATGAAAATACTATTATCGATCCGATGACCTGCATCAAGCGCCCCGCGCCGTCTGACGACGCCGTTGAGGAGGTCGCGTTCGCCATAGCGGAAGGCGCATGCGCGCTCGGCTTCGATGCGGGAATCCAGGCGTTCGCCGCATCATTCGCGGTATTCCTCGCGGCACACGACATTCGGGCCGGTTCACCCGCCGCTGAGCGGGCTATCGATATTGTGACGCGCGGGGCAATCGCCCTCATGCGCGGTTCCGAGGGCACAGCACCGGCTACGCGAGCGATCCAATGAGCGGCGCTTACGATGTTTCGGTCCATCTTCGGCTTGTCGACGCCCTCACGGGGCCGATGCACAACGCTCTTTTGTCCATGCAACGGTTCCAGCATACCGTGCACGGACTCGAGAGTAATTTCGCGGGCCTGCGTTCAGCCATCGCCGGAACCGTAGCGACGATGGCGGGCATGGCAACGTTCAAAGGACTTCTCGCCTTTGAGCAAGCCGCCGAAGGCTTGGCGCATGCTGAGAATGCGCTCGCCGCCGCGCTTCCCCTCGCGCATCGCGGGATGGATATGCAGATCGCGCGCACGACTGCCTACGCCGAGGCAGGGCGCAATCTTCAAACTTCTTTGTCAGGAAACATTGAGGCCCTGCACGACCTTTACGGCGTAGTCCAGGATATGGGCCATGCCGCTGATCTTCTTCCAGTTTTCAACAAGCTCCGCACGGCTCTCAGCTTCACGTCGGACGAAACCAAAGGGTTCGCCGGGGATTCGAGGCAGCTCGCTAACGTGGCGCGTGCCTTCGAAATGGCGGGCCGGACGACACCCGAGGCAATCGAAGCGATTTCCCATTCGTATATCAAATCCATTATAGCGCTTCGCGGCCGCGTGACGGGCGGAGATTTTCTACAGGCGGTTTCCGGTGCTGGCGCTGCGCGGTACGGCTGGACGGACGGTTTTATGACGGAAGTCCTCCCCGGCCTCGCAAATATTATGAAGGGGAGGACAAATGCGGGCATTGGCCTCTACCATCTGTCCAACAACCTCTGGGGCGGAGTTTCGTCCAGCTACGCACAGGCAAAACTACAAGAACGTTGGGGCCTGCACGATGAGAAGGACGAGGTACGAGACCCCAAAACGGGAAAATTCCAAGGTTTTCGCGTCGGCTCCGTCTGGGGTGCGGATGTTCTGGCAAAGAATCCGTTGGATTGGGCAAATGCTTATATCGAGCGGCTCAGGGGTATGGGCGTCGACACTGGCAGCATGGACGTTATGCGCGGCGTAGTCGCTGAGGTCGCACGCGGAAACAAGGCTTTACAGGCGATCCTCGACGAGTTGATTCTGCCCGCCACGAATCGTCAAATGAACAAGGAAAGGGCGAACATCCGCGGCGTCGAAGATCCCAACCTGCTATCGACGGATGATCCGAAAGTCTGGTGGCAGGCGCTCGAACAGCAATGGAAATCGTTCAAAGAGGCGATTGGCAATGCTTACGTGTCCGACTTCGTCCATAATTTCCTGAAACCTCTGACTTTTGCTATCCGAGATTTGCAGCAATGGGCAATCGCCAACCCTGAAACCGTGCGAAATCTTGCGCGAGCCTTTGCGGCACTCGGCGCCGCGCTCGTCTTCATCGGTAGCACGGCCATTATCGCCGGAATCGCGTCGATGCTGGCGGGCTTCGGTGGTATCGCCTTCGCGATCTCTGGCGCCGCATCGGCGATCATCGGCCTCACGGTCGCCATCGCTCTAAATTGGTCCCGCTTGCGGGAATGGGCGGCGGGGATGTCAGGGCTCGCCAAGGCCGGTAGCCTCATCCTCCTCATGAGCGCGATCGCCAACATGCGCACGCTCATCGCCGGTGTTTCAGCCTTGCTCATGGCGAACCCATGGCTCGCTCTTGCGACCGGCCTCGCCGTGGTCGCGGTCACTGTTTACCGGCACTGGGACGACATCGTCGCTCGCACGACCAGGGCTGTCGATGAAATTTCCGAGGCCCTGAAACCTCTGCGGGAGAGGTTCTTGGAGGCGATGAAGCCGATCGATGCAGCTATGCAGCGGGCAGGCGATTGGCTCGGGCGCCAACTCGGAGGGGAGGAAACTCGTTTTTCGCCGGAGGAAATCCGCGCGTGGAATCCAGGGTACATCCCGCCGGACGATCATCCGTTTTCCGAAATGATCAAGCAGATGCGCGAGCGTCGGCGGATTGAAAAGGAGGCAGCAGCTCGGCTTCGATCGACGGCCGTGCCGTCGTCTTCGGTACAGGCTCCCGAACCGCAGCGGCGGTCACCGTCTACCGCGCCTTCGTCGCCTCCGGTGCAATCAAAGCCCCGCGCAACTTCGATTCCGGAGCGAGTGCTGGGCGCCGCGCAGATCGTCAACCACAACGAGAAAACTGTTAACGCGCCGATTTCCATCTCGCAGACGTTCAACATCACTCAAACGCCGGCGACGACGAGCGCGATCGCGGGGGCAGTGCGGGCATCCGGGCAAGACCTCGGCGCGCAGCTTCGCGGTTCTCTCTCCGATACGCCTCAATGAGACGCAATGGCACGCAAGACGAAGAAGAGTGACGGGCCTCGTCGATCGGCTCGCGGCCTCAGCGCGAGAGCGGCGGCGTTCGTGCGGGAATACCTGATTGACCTGAACGGCACGGCGGCTGCCGTTCGGGCCGGGTACGCTGAGAGATCGGCGCGCTCGACTGCCACCGCGCTTTTGAAAACGCCCGCTGTAGCGGCTGCCATCGAGGCGGCTCAGCAAGAGCGCGCTCGGCGCGCTGACGTGTCAGCTGATCGAGTGATCGAGGAATTGGGGCGGCTTGCCTTCGCCAATATACGGGATTTCATCCGAGTGGATGCGAAAGGTCAGCCCGAGATAAACCTCGCCGCGATCGCGGATAATCGCGACCTGTTTGCATCGGTGGCTAGCTTCGACGTGATCGACATCGAATCGGGCCGGCGCGTCGGGCGCACAACGAAAATCCGGTTTCACGATAAACAGGCCGCGCTGACCACGCTTCTGAAACACCTCGGCGGCCTACCGACTCAGGTTAATCATAGTGGCCGCGTTGCGGTCTATGACCCTACGTCAGATGCAGACCGCTTTCGCTCTGAACTCGCGGCGCGGCTTGACCGGATCGCAGCATCGCTCCCGCGCGACGATGGGGCAGCCGATTCATGACAATTCCTAACATGGAAAACGGCTCGACGCCGCTCGACGAGGGTGAACACTTGCTCTGGTTCTCCAGCGAAGCAGGACACATCGAGACGCATGTTGGCCCGAACCGCTCAAGCGAATCTTCTCAGAAGGCTATTCACAGCCTATCCGCCGCGTGCCGTGCCCTTCAATACGAGCCGAATGAAAGCGAACATCCGCGTGAAAAGGTAGTCGATTTGATCCGTGGAAATCAGAGCTTCCTGCGTCACTTCGAAATGTCGTATCCGAAATCTGTTGCCAATTTCCGTCAGTTCGGCCGCATCGTGCGCGAGCGCTTGTCGGAACGCCGATCCGGGGGCGGCAACACGATTCAATAATGCGTCCGCTTGAAGGCGCTTATTGGAGCCCGGCTCAAGGGTTTTCACACGTTCAAACGCATCCCAAAGCTTTTCCAGCGCATCCTGACGGTCTTCCCGCTTAGGTAGAACAATTTTTCGCCGAGCGGTCTCAAGGAGCCGATCAGTTTCGGCATCGCCAGTTTGGAAGAGCGCCCGGCCGATAGCGTCGGCCAATGGCGCCGGGAGAACACGTCGAACTTCACCAATAGAGGAGAGTTCGAAAGCCAGCGCGTTGCGCCTGAACAGCACATTCACATCAGCGACGAAGCGCGTGAGGCCGTCTGCTTGATTCCAGCTCAGGTGGTGATGTCGGAAATATGAATGATACGCTCCCTGAATCGGCTCGCCCACAGCTTTTGCGCAAAACTCAAGAAGGTCGAGAATTACCGGGGTTTCTGGAACCTTGGTCACCGATAGGGGCCACTCAACCCATGGAACCTCGGCCGCCAATACTCTCTGGAATGACTCCTCATCGCACCCACACGGACCGTTTCCATCAGGGCATTGTTCGGGAAACCGATGCCCAAATGACCCATCGCCAATGCGAGTTTGAATCAAGCTGTAAAGCCCTCCCCATACCCGCTCATTGATCATGTCAACCGACGGGGAAGGCATCCCGTATTCGCGATCTGTGTAATAGGTGGTCACCTAGCCGTGCATCCCTTCTACGTATGTCCCTTAATTGACAGCCCACTCTATTCCCAACAAACGTGCTGGTCGCGCCGTTCTTCCCATCGCTTGGGATGGGGACGGCTATGCTTTTGACATGAAAAAGTTTTAGAGGTAATTAATAAGTTACGTCAACACTTGGTTGACAATCGTAAATTCGAAAAAATGCTAAAACCCTTGGCACCGGCGCAGTCGATCAAAAAAGGTGGATATCTATGAATGAGAAGCAAAAAAGTCCGCTGACCATCACGGCGATTCGTATTGTGGAGAGGTGCGTCGCTGGCGCTTTGGCCGTTGTCGGGGCGAGCACGATAAGCTCGGAAGCTGATGCGAAAACGGTCGTGCCGACTTCCGAACCAACCCCCATTATCGGTTCAAAACTGATCGCTGAGGCGCCTTCCGCCGAAGGGGCAATCTTGTTGAACCTCGTTCATCGTGATCCTGCGACGGGTGAGCTGGTCGCAGACCACTACTCCCATGCGTCGCATTCGTCCCATGCCTCTCATCACTCGCATTACTCGTCGCGTTGATGAACGGGAGTTTTCCCAAGGGTACGGCGGTCGAGTTCGACGAGCGGGGCTGCGTTTCAACCATAGTTCTCGATCCCCGCTTATACTCCGAGGGTGTGGCTCTCAAAGCTGCGTACTGGTTGACCGACAGATGCCATGTACATCTTCGACGCAATGCCGAAGGGCATCTGCTTGCAGACATACGCCTCAAGGATGGCGGCGCAGGTCTGGAGTTGACAGCGGCCTGCGGTGACTACTGCAACGCACTCGTTGACTTTGCCCTTCGGGAGCGGGTGGCCGCGGATACGCAAGCAATCCAGGAGGCGTTATTGCAGCGGGCTTTCCTTCAAGCGCTGCCGAGGGCGACAGGTGGCTAATACGCATTTCTTTGGGCCTGACACCTTCGCCTCCCCAGAGCAGTATCTGCCGATGCCGTTTCGCTTTGAACGGCTTGACGGCAACAGAGTTCTGCTGACCAACTCATCGGGCGAGTACGCTATCCTTTCCCGACCAATTTTCGATGACTTCGTTTCCGGCCGATTGCCCGCCGGATCTGGGGAGTGCCTCGAATTGAAGTCTCGATCGTTTCTTATGCACGGTGCTGATCCGGCAACGCTCCGCGCGGTTGCGTCGCAATGGCGAACAAAGAAAGCTTTTCTCGAAAGCGGTCCGAAACTTCACATCTTTGTCCCGACCCTTAGGTGCAATCAGGGCTGCGGATACTGTCAGGTTTCGCGGGCGGAAGCGAAGACGGCAGGCGTTGATATGCCCTTCGAGAAAGCCCGTTCCGCCATCGATCTGATGCTTTCTGCGCCGGCATCTTCAATGACTATGGAATTCCAGGGTGGGGAACCATTGCTCGCCTTCGATCTTGTGCGCCGAATGGTCGAAACGGCTGCCGAGCGGTCGAGCCTTGCAGGGAAGACCCTCAGCTACGTGATTTGTACGAACCTCACCTTGCTAACAGAGCAGCACATCGATTTCTTCCGGAAATTCAATGTCTGCATCTCCACGTCACTAGACGGCCCTTCCGATCTCCACGACCGCAACCGCCCCTTTTCAGGTGCCTCTTCCCACGCTGTCGTCGTTGAAAATATACGTCGATGCCATGACGACTTAGGACCGGGAAGCGTGTCGGCGCTTATGACCGCCACGCGCAACAGCCTCGGGCGAGCAGAGGAAATCATCGACGAGTATGTCAGACACGGATTGACGTCAATTTTCCTCCGTGAGTTGAACCCTTACGGCTTTGCGAGCAAATCGGGCAAGGCCATCGGATACAGCACAGATGATTTTGTCGCTTTTTACAAGCAATCACTTCGGTACGTACTAGACCTGAATCGCAGTGGTGTGAGGATGATCGAGGCGTACGCTGCAATTCTCCTTCGAAAAATACTGACACCGTTCGGTGTTGGTTTTGTGGATCTACAGTCGCCCACGGGAGAAGGATTTGGAGTCGTTCTTTATAACTACGACGGCGACGTTTATGCTTCCGACGAAGCCCGAATGCTAGCTGAAATGGGTGACAAGACATTTCGCCTCGGCTCTGTTTCTGATTCATGGATATCCATCATGACCGGGCCGACGATGCAGTCACTTGCCGCAGCAGGGGTGGCGGAATCCCTTCCGGGATGCTCTGACTGCGCCTTCGTACCCTATTGTGGCGCCGATCCAATCCGTCACTATCGAACGCAAGGCGACATTGTGGGACATCGACCGACCAGCACTTTTTGTCATAAACAGAAAGAGATTTTCAGAACCTTGTTCGATCTGCTTGATGCCGCCGACGAGGAGACGATGAGCATCCTGTTGGGATGGCTCAATCTCAGACGCTCCTGCGTATCGAGTCCATCATGACCGTGCCGATGGTGGCTCAAGGTCGGTTCACCACTCAGTTTCCTTTGGTAATTGGGCGCGTCTCTGACGTGCCGGGGGTCAGCGCGCCAAGCGAAACTGTGCTGGTTTGTCGGCACGGGCTTCTGTCCGGGGTGGATACCGCAAGCTTCGCGGCCGTCCTTGTTGAAGGCAGTGATCCGAAAGGACCCCGCCTCGGGGGCTACTCCGATTTATCACATCTGAACGCCGGTGACATCGTACTGGTCGATGGGCGCAACGGTCGAACCCGTACTCTTTATCGCAAGGCGTCTTCTCACAATGCCCTTTTTGTCACAGAGCGTTGTAACAGCAATTGCCTCATGTGTTCGCAGCCACCTCGCGACGTGGATATGCTAGCCAACTGCCTGCGTGTCATCGAGCTGCTTGAAACTGCACCTCCCGTTCGCCTGGGGATCACCGGCGGAGAGCCGACGTTGTTGGCTGACGGCTTCCTAAATATCGTTGACCGGCTGGCGAAGGCATTGCCAGACACTACGATCACGGCATTAAGTAATGGGCGAACCTTTTCGGATGCTGCGTTCGTGGAAAAACTTCGCGCGATTGGACATCCCCGACTTCGCTTTAGCATTCCATTCCATTCCGACGTCCCAGACGTTCACGATTACATTTCTCAGGCACCAGGCGCGTTCCGAGAGACGCTGGCTGGGCTTTACAATCTTGAGGCTGCCGGTATCGAGGTAGAGCTTCGCGTGGTCATGCACGCCCAGAGTGTGCCGCGCCTTCCACAGCTTTCTGAATTCATCTGGCGGAAACTCCCCTTCGTGGCTCAAGTGGCGTTCATGGGGCTTGAGCAGATGGGGTACGTCAAAAAAAACTGGCACCTGTTATGGGTCGATCCAATCGACTACTCTGAAACCCTTCGCGTCGCTGCAAAGCATCTTGTCGATCGCGGTATCACAGTATCGATTTACAATCTTCCCCTCTGCATCGTGCAACCTGAACTCAGACCGTTGGCACGTCAGAGCATTTCGGATCACAAACACACCTTTGTGGAGGAATGCGCAGGCTGCAAAAGTCGGAACGATTGTGCCGGTTTTTTCATCTCCGACATAGCCCGACCAAGCAGAGCGATTTCGGCGATCATATGACAGGCTTTGCACGGTGGCAGCACGCCCTCTCGCAGTCCGTTTCGAGTGTCCGATAGGCTTCGAAGCCGCGTCTTTCCGAACTTGCGATAATGACGCTTTACGCAAGTCGGGTTAACCCGCGACGCGTCCCTGAAAAGCTGCCTTCAGGCAGCTAGCTTCAATCCGAAATAGACGACGCGGCCCGACTGCGTAGATTTGATAGCTCCAAGCTTCTTTGCTCGCGCGCTCAACGTCTGCCAAAAGCCGAGTGCTTTTACAGGCATTAGGTCACGCGCGGCGCACTCGGCTTCATAGGCTGCATAAACGTCTTTTGCCCTCAGCTCTCGTCCTTTAGCAGCCTTCAGGCCCTTTTCGATGAACATCGTTGGCGCGAGGATCGGCTTTTCAGAGATCTTGATATCCTTAACCTGTGCAATGTACGTCGGATTCGAAACTTGAGAATGATTTGCGTAGGTGTTCCACGTCGGATGATATTCTTCCGATTCAATGCCGAAGCATTGCCAATTATCGCGTTTGCCACGCGCGAACAACTCGGCATAGGGCCAAGCCGAGCATGCCTCAATTACAGGATACAACTCATCTGGCTTCCTTGAGTGCTCCCGCTTTTGGGTGGCTAAGTAGTTGACCTGCCTGCGACCTGGTTCAAGTGTGCGTGCGTGCTTGCCGCGCACACCAAACAAAACGAGTTCTGTCACATTTCGGAAATAAAAGCCGACGCCGCGGCCATCAGAGCCGCCGTCCTTGCGTATCTTGTGCCAGACAATGTTGCTCTTGTAGGTGAACCCCCACGCTTGCATGACCGCAAGCCCGTCCGGCAGAAGCGCATTCGGTACCCAAAGATAAAGGTGTGCGGTTTCGTTGGCGATGTCGCTGACGGGCAACGCCATAATTTCTTTCAACGACATTGTCTCGTAGCGGTTGAGACGACGATGTTCCGGCGCCACCTTGCCGGTGCTGTTCTGAAACCGCCATGGCGGATCAGCCAAGATTGTTGTGAACTTCCTTCCCTCAGCCCAGTGGACCAGATCGTCACTCGCTGTCACTCTCGTCCCCTTCTGTAACGGTCTGCTCGATTATGGGAGCGGTGCCATTTTTTGGTTTATTTTACCAGGTGATTTTAAGGACGAAATTTTGACAAAAGCCGCTCTCGTGCCTTTCAAATATGCAGGCACGCACCTACTCTGGGGAACGCAGCCCGAGCTGCACATTGTGGTTCCTTCGGCCTTCTTGCAAGTTTAAAGCAAAACCGGCAGAGTGCTAAGGTCTGGGTCTAGGTGAGGGGCCGGGAGTCAACCGAGAGTGGAAAATTGGCGACCAGGAAGTTTTACAAAGAATTTTTCATGGGGCAGCGAACAAGGATTTGCAAAGCTCCACGAAAGCATTCGCCTCGGCTTCGATTCGAAACTTGAAGATGTCACTCGTGATGCATTTCGTAAACGCTTGGCGGGGTTCGCCTCCGAATACATACCTATCAATTTTTTCCTTTTCAATCGTCCTCGAAATGGCACCGACTACATTATGGTCGACGAACTGGTATTTCAGGCGATTACCGCGAAGCACTCTCAACGGTTCGACAAGCTCGCACTTTTCGCATTCAATTTCTCATATGTAGGAATTTTCAAGGGCGCACAATCGTTTCAGCGTCGTCCAGCCCTCTGGGCTACAGCTTATGTGAAAGAGCGGCTGGCGCGACAATACGATTGGGACGCGGAAAGGGTGAGTGCTGATGACATTGAAGAGTTTCTATTGTCTGAGCCGCGGTACGTCGCGCAAACGGCACGCAAAGTTGCAACAAATTTAGCACATTTATACAAAATCGGACGCGTCGCAGATCTCAGGGGCGATCGTATTGATCGCTGGTGGGTCGATGCGCTTTTTCTTGCGCTTGACCGTTTGATAGAAGATCAGCGTCTAGAAGGTGAATCCCTGCCTGAGTCGGAATATGCTGACTTTCTTATGCGGTCAGATTTCTCAGCCGTTTCAGGCAGGCGCAGCACTGAAAAAGACCTCGCGATCAAGCATCTGGTCAGGCTGTATACTGCTTGTGGTGGTCCTAACCGATTTTCGGATGAGGCTGTGGAAGCAAGAACGAAGATTTTAATCCGCGATATCGAGAACTGGGTTGCCCCAAACGATCCTGCTCCAAAAGGAGCCGTCCACCCGACAAACTCGAAAATACTAAAAAGTATTCCGCCAGCTTGCGCGATGCTCGCGATTTACGCCGGGTTTCAGGTAATCTCTAGCATAGATCTAGACGAATTCGACGCCGATAAGTTCATTCGTGAACATACGCGCGAAGCGCTGGAGCGTCTAAAGCAAGAAGGCATTGAGCCGACGATGTCTGCCGAAGAGCTGTTAAAATTGACGAGGGGCGAATGACAACCTTCTTCGACACGAGTGCACTGATCGCGTTGGTTAAGGATACAGAAAAACATCACAATTGGTCCCGCGATCAATTTGTACTTGGAAAAAAGCGCGGCCCAATCGTCATAAGTCCGATTGTATTTGCAGAGTATTGCGCCGGCATGGCTTCTCTTCGGGATGTCCAACTTTCGTTGCAATCGCTTGGCATAGAAACAATTACAGACGCCCACTCCGCTCTCTTTCGTGCCAGTCGCGCTTATCTTCTTTATAAAAGCAACAAAGGTCCGAAACTTTCTTTGCTGCCTGATTTTCTCATCGGAGCAGCCGCCGAAACGCTTGGTCACCCGTTAGTCACGACAAACGCGCGTGATTTCAAAGGATATTTTCAGAGGCTTCAGCTTATTCATCCGCAAGATCGTGCCGTGGCGTAAACATTTCGTCTCTCTTTTCCTGAACGAGAGTGTTCTTCAACTGTTTCGCGAAGCGCTCAATCGTCACTAACCAATGATCGCGTCGAGCGCACTCGCGACCGATCCGGCGAAGTTGTTGCGGTTGTCGTCATAACGGCGAACCGTTTCGAGTGAGGCGTGGCGCGAGAAATCTTTCACCTTCCGAAAGTCGCCGTTGAAAGCGTCGAGCGCAGCGGTGATCGCGGTATGCCGCAAGCCGTGAGGGCGGGCCTTGACACCCGCCTCTTCCGCGATCTGCACCGAAATGATCTGGCGAATACCTTCGCCCGTGAGGCGATGGCCGCGTGCAGCATTCGTCAGCGCGATGAAGAGCGGGTCGGCGGAATCTTCCGTGCCGCGCAGCGCGAGCCACGCAGCAAGAGCTGCACGCACGTTTGCAGGGATTGTCAACGTCTCGCGCTCTGTCCGGCCTTTTCCCTTGATGGAGATAGAGCTACCGGCAAGATCGACATGCCCGATATTCATCTCGGCGATCTCGCCACGGCGAAGGCCAAGCGCAGTGGCGAGGCGAAGGATCGCGACATCGCGGGCAGCCTTCTGGGGCTTCTCCTGCGCCGCCGCGACGTCAATCATCGACCGCACCGCGCGCATGCCGGGACCGCGCGTATCGCGGTAGGCACAGCTCTTCACGCCCTTGGCCTCAAGGCGCAGCGCTGTGAGACCATAGCGGCGCGCAGCTTCCACGAAACTGTTCAAGGCTGCCATCGAGCGGTTCACGGACGCGGGCGAAAGTTTGCGTGCGATCTTGTCCGCGCGCCAAGCGTCGGCAGCGGCGTGAGCTTGTCCGTCCGAAAGAGCGAGGAACTGCGCTACTGCCGCGCCCGCATCGGCGTGTCCCGCGAACTCCGCGAACGCCTGGATTTCGCGACGATATGCTCGACGCGTGTTTTCGCTCGTGAAGCCGGAGAGCCAAAGCGCGATCGCATCGCGAACCTTCTCCGCAGGCTGCGCCAGGATGAGCGAGCGAGCTGGTTGGCCGAACGTCGGGACATCGATGAGGGCGGGAACGAAATTCATGGTACTTACTCCTTGCTTGCCTCATTAATGTAACTGTATCGGTTACGAGGAGCAAGGATAATCGCAATATATATTTTATTTTTATCAAAAATTAGGTTACAGTGCTTGCATGGTACACATGACACCCGATGAATTCGAGGCGATTTGTCAGCGGCTCGGGCTTTCACGCCGAGAGTTCGGACGCCGCTTCGGCACAGGCCCGAATCAGGCACAGAGATACGCGGACGGCTCCGCTCGCATCCCAGGTCCGACCGCGATCCTCATGCGCATTTTGGATCGTCTGCCGGAGCTGATGCCCGAAGCGCCGACACCGACGCAAAAGCGTGGGCGGAAACCAAGTAGACTCGACACGGAATAAGAGAGGCGGGCATGAGCTTCGATGAAACGGCGGTCTCGCATGGCGGGGAGGTGCTGACCTTTCTCGCGATCGGCGCGGCGGTTGGTGTTGCGATAGGCATCGCCAAACGCCTGGCCGAAGGTCGCGCGCCAGAGACGTGGAACGTCGGGAAGGTTATCGAGCGCATCTTGCTCCTCTGCTGCATCGGCGCGCTGATCTGGCTTCTCGTGATCGGGCAATATGTGTTAGCGGCGGGCCTTATTCTCCTTCTTGCCTCGATCTCGCTCAAGCTCTGGTTCGCCGATCGACTGCCTCTTGACTGGCCTGATTGGCTGGTGCTCCTGATCGCGAGCATTCCCGTGTGGATTTTTTTGCTCGCCCTGCCATACCTCACAAGATGACGCGGCGATAACACCGAGCGGGCTAGATCATGATAAAAGAGGAAGAAGTCGACCGACTTCGGCAAGAGGCGGAACGCGGCGGCATCGAAAAGCTTGTCGTCGGCGCCATCATCGAGCGCGGCGGCCGCGTCTTAATCTTGCGGCGTTCACCGGACGAGACCTACCTCGCCGGGCTGCACGAGATACCGAGCGGCGGCGTTGAACCGGGCGAAGGACTGCTCGATGCGCTCGTGCGCGAGGTGCGCGAGGAAACCGGCCTCTCCATCAAGGCCGTCCAGCGCTACGCGAACTCGTTTGATTACGTCAGCGGCTTAGGCAAAAGGACGCGTCAGTTCAATTTCGCGGTCGAAACGGATGACGGTGCGGTTTCGCTGAACCCGGCCGAACATGACGCCTATCTATGGATCAGTCCGGCCTCGCAGGAGTTCGCTGCCCTCAGCATGTCGGACGAGACGCGAGCTTGCATCCGGCACGCTTGCGTGGCTGCGTGAGACTCTAACCATATCAGGGGATAAAGGGGCGGATAGCTCATTGCTCGCCGTAATACCGCGCGACACGATCAAGCAGCGCCTGAATCCGGCTCACTCCCGCGCTCGTGGCCTGATCCTTGCCAGCATAGCCGGACAGAAGCCAGCCCATTTCGGGCAAGCGATCCCCGTTCCATTTTTTGAAATAATCGTTGATGAAGAGGTCGACGAACAACTGCCGCTCGCGGGCGGTCAGTTCCTGATCGAGCAAGACGGAGAGGCGATCGTGCGCGGAGTTCGTCCATGCCCGGCGCGGTGAACGCGAACCTGCCGGGGAGCCGTCAATTTTATCCCGCCACATCATTGTCACGCCGCCGGAGGCACCGGACGCCCGCTCGAAATCCGCGAGGACGCGGTGCGCGGCTCGCAGTTGTGCCTCGTCGAGCTTACCAACTGAGTGGAGCTTCGCCAAGAGCGTGCCACGAGCGAAATCGAACTGTTTATCACGGCACCCGACGAACTTGTCCGAGTAGAGGGCAAGATCGACGCCAGCCATCTCCGCTCGACGCTCCGCTGGCGCCAAGGATTCGTCACGGTTTCCGACTGCGACGTTCACTCTCATTCCCCGTCATTCACGCTGTGTGCGTTGAATACTCCAAAAACTCGGGCATCGGTTCAATTTTTTCGCTGGATTTTTTATAATATGCATGAAAAAGCCCGCTACGGGCGGGCTTTGAAAACAAAACTCGTGCTTGCTTCATTTTTTTCTCGGCGGGCGCTCGCGCTTCTCGCTCATGTGCCACTCGACGATCGGGGCAACGATTTGAATTACGCAATCCCGAGTGGAAAATGAAGGGTACGCGGGGTTTATTGGCGAAATTTCAAACTGTGCTTCGTCGCATGGAACGTATTTTCCAATTGAATATTGGTGCTCATCGCGTCCAGCAACAAAGGCGAAAACCATATCTCCCGGAATCGGATCGAAGTCTCGATCAATTATTGCTATATCGCCCGGTTTATACCTTGGTGAATTCGATTCGTCCCGAAGTTCGTAGTATTCTAGCATGAAACGGCACTCCTGATTATGGGCCGACAGCCCAGTTGAAACCGGGGATGCTGCGGGACGGACGCGACCGCAGCGCCCGCCCCGCCCCCGCTACCTCTCATCCGGGCATGCGGACCCGGACGGTCGGAATTTTCCGGAAATTCTCTCGCCTGATGCGCGACAGATACTCCAAATTATTCCGAATTCTGGTGTGGGCCAGGCGATGGCTATGCGCCCATCCGGGAGGCGGACGCCATGAACGGCGTACTCCCCACGCGCGGCCTCGATCGCCTGACGCACCGCGCGCTTTTCGATTTCCGTCAGGCTGTCGAACGCGCGGCGACTCTCCTCGTCCATCTCCGTCATGCCCGGCCGCCGATCGGTGTCGCCGCTGACAGGCGAGTCAGATATTCCGCTTCCGCGTCAAGGGCGTCGAGGATTGCATCCATGCGCTCGGCGCCTTCCTCATCGCCACCACGGCGTAGGATTTCCGCGACAGCTTCGGCCAAGGCGCGCGCCTGCCGGACGAAGCCGCGCGCAGCTTCCAGCTCTGGGCGTGTGAAAATCATGGAAGCCGCTCCGCCTTCTCGGCAGCCGCAAGGCGGGCGTCGATGTCGCGCTCGACGTCCTTCGCTCGAAAAAGCAGCGTCTTGACGCGGGCAGTCACGGCGACATCGCCAGCGTTTTCGGCAACGGAAAAGCGCATCTTCAATGAATCTGCGAGATCGATTCAGGAGCACTGAAACCGTGCGCAATTCAACGGCATTGAGCGACATGAAAATTGCCCTTCCCGCTTTGCCTTCAATTCGAATAAGCGTATTCTATACGCACACGACATCGCGAGCAACCTCTATACGCATTTTTGATGAAAGTACGCAATGATTACGGGCGACCAACTGCGGGCGGCGCGCGCGCTCGCGCGATTGACGATCCAGGAACTTGCCGAATTGGCAACCGTGAATAAGGCGACGGTTGTACGGATCGAGTCTGGAGCGAGGGCGAACAGGTTGACGCTAATCCGCCTTCAGGAGGTTCTCGAAGAACACGGCATCACCTTCATTGACGCGGACGACACGGGAGGAAGTGGCGTGCGCTACCGTCTTGGCGTCGAGCGGCAAACTTCCGGAGCGGCTGACAATACCTCAAGCAGCGAAGATGGAAGCGGTGTTCAGGCACAATACCCTGAGCTAGCCGATTATTGGATCGAACACCCCGAAGCACTCGCACGCCTGTCCGATGAAGGTCGCCGGGCGATATCCGAGGCGGCGCTTGGTGATCCGCGCGCGCTCGACGACTTGGCGGCGCGGCCATGAAACGCGAGCGCCTGTGCATAACCGCGCACCGTGGCGCACACGACCTTGACGTTCCGTACACGCACGCAGGATGTTGTGCGTCATGCACTCAGCGACCCCTATCTATTGCGCATCACGCGCTATCTCCCTTGTTTCGCTCAGTCGGTTAATCCAACTCTTGGAGAGACCGCCGTGCAGCGCGAACCTAGAAAATCACTCCCTTCCCCTCTGACCCTTCAGCCGCGCCTGGTCGGCCGCGAGGCTGCGGCCGCCTTTATCGGCCTTTCCGTCAGAAAATTTGACGAGCTGGTGGCGGATGGGCGCATGCCCAAGCCGAAGCGCATCGACGCGCGCGTTCTTTGGGACGTCCGCGCGCTCGATGCGGCTGTCGATCGCCTTAACGGGGATGTCTCGCGTGCTGTCGATGGGGCGCGAGCATGAAAACGCTTGATGAACACGGCGCCATGAACAGCGACGAACACGAGCAGCGCGAAATTCGTTTCGCGCCTCAAGCCTTTCGCGTGCGCGGAGACGGCAGCTTTGAGTACCTAGAGCGCAACGAACAGGGACAGTGGCGTCCAGCACCTGAGCCTGAGTGGCAGATTGTGCGGCGTGAAAGTTCGAGGAAGTTGCAGGCGAGCGCCGCTCCTTCAGAGCTATCCCCGCTCGATCTTTACACACTGGAAGATGCATGTTTGCGCTTCTTCTCCGGTCTAGGAGTGACGCCGGACGATCTCCGTGCGCTCGCGAAGAGAAAAAAGCTTTCAGTCATATCCGTTCGCCGGAAAAAATTCGTTCGTGGTGAAGATCTGAAGGAGATGGTGATATGCCTCGCAGAGCGAAGCCGCCCCGTTTGTGGCTCGAAGAACGCGAAGGCCGGGAATCGAAATGGATTATTCTCGACTCCGGCCGAAAAATCAGCACGGGCATCGATCGAGCGGATGCTGAAGGAGCCGCGCGCGCCCTCGAAGCCTACATCTCTGAAAAATACGAGCCCAGTGGGAGCAGTAATCCCGCTTCGGTCTCGATAGCCGAGGTTTTGGAAAACTACCTCCGCCTGCACGTTCCCAATCTAGGCGAGCAGGCGAATCCTCGACGGCACGTGCGCGACCTGGTCGAATGGTGGGCCGGGAAAACCGTTGCAGACGTGAAGGGCAAATCGTGTCGAGAGTATTTTGAGTGGCGCAAAACGCGTGCGGCTTACGGCGCGAAGGGCGACACGACTGCAAGTCGAGATCTCGCGACACTCAGAGCCGCTATCCGGCTTTGGCACAAGGAGCACACGCTTTCGATGGTTCCGGTGGTTTCAATCCCCGAGCCTTCCGATCCGCGTGACGAGTGGCTCACGCGAGATCAGGTTGCGCACCTGCTTCGTGTCGTCCGGAAACGACCGAAATCCGCGCACCTCGCTAGGCTTATTCTGATTGGGGTTTACTCCGGCACGAGATCAGGCGCGGTTCTGGGCCTCCGGTGGATGCCGTCTACAGATGGGGGATGGGTCGATCTAGAACATGATCTCATGTATCGGCGTGGCAGGGGGAAATCGGAAACCAAGAAGCGAACTCCGCCGGTTCGCATTCACGCCCGCCTTTTACCCCACTTGCGCCGCTGGCGCGATGAGGACGTGGCGCGCGGCATCACCCATGTCATTCATTTCAATCAAGGCCCAGTGAAGAAGCTTCGGCGATCGTGGGATTCAGCACGCGAAATCGCTGGCTTCGATCAGCACTTTGTCCTTCACAGCTTCAGGCATACGGCTACGACGTGGATGCTGCAAGCGGGCGTGCCTATCTGGGAGGTTTCCGGGTACGTCGGCATGTCCGTGAAAACCATCGAAAAGGTCTACGGTCATCACTGCCCAGACTACCAGAACAAGGCTGCTTCCGCGATTGCGCCGAAGCGTGTTCCGAGGCGTTCTTTCGCGCGAATGATTGGCGAATGAAACGTGCGAAAAGGTGCGAACAAAACGGGAAAAATCGAGCTGCTTTCGACCAGAAAGGCCAGAAAAATCAATGATTGCGATGATCGCACGTCACACTTTTAATCAGAGGGTCGATGGTTCGAATCCATCTGGGCTCACCAACAAAATCAAGAGTTTACTCCCTCGATCCCCGGCAAGGTAAAGCCTCGGGGTAACAGCGAGGGTAACAACCGCCTCGTTTATTCCGCAACTCCTTCGACATAAAAAAACTCGACGCTTGCCCAACTTCCGGTGATACGAGCGAGGGGTGCCGGAGACATGTGACACTTGGCCCGCTCCATTGAATCGTCGCAATAATAGCTTCGGCTTAGGGTCGAGAGCGGAAGCTTGAACTGATCGACCCAATTTCCGCTTGCTACCACTTACCGGTCATCCTGATCATTTTGTGCGAACGAAGTCATAGCCCAACTGCACAAAGCGATGCCGACGGCGCATCTCGTTGGGTGCATGAACCCCACTGATTGGTATTGGCACATCCCGGCGTGTTGAACTGCTGCATCAGATCTTTCGCCCGATGGTAAGGCCAATCCTTGCATAACCGGGCTCACCATCGCCCAGAAGCACGGTGTTCTTGTGGCCCTCGATCAGCGGCACCGCTGCTTTGCTCGTGTCGAACCACACTTCGACCGGCCTTCCGGCGGCGAATCGCCACGGCGTCGTATCCTCCACATGAACGGTTGGCCTCGCCCCGAAATAACGGAAAACCGCGTCCCGGTTGGTGTCCGGCGCGCGAAGCAGAATTTCGGCGTCCTTCAGCGCAGCGAATCCGCCGCCGCCATCGGCTCGGTAGTTATTGGTTACCACCGCGAACTCGCGCGTTAGGTCGAGCGGCTGGCCTTCAAAGCGGACGTCAGCGATGCGGCCCGATGACTTCGTCACGTCGATTGCGTAGGTGAGACCGGCAATCGCGTCGAAATTGTAGGATGGGATCCTGGTGTTTACGAGCGGCTGCCTTCCTTCCGCCGACGGGTCGATCGTGTTGAAAACCCGCGACGCCCATTCAAGCCAGGCGACGATCTGCGCTCCCGTCGCCTTCACCACGGTAACAGTATTGCTGGAGTAGATGTAGAGATCGGCGACGGCGCGCATCGGGACCGGGCCTGCAGGGATGTCGATGAAACTGTCGGGCGTATAGCCCACGCGATACGGTGCTGCCGCCGATAGCAGCGGCAACTCGCCGAAGCCGGCAGCGGCAAGGAGCGGCTTGGCGTAAGCGATCTGCGCGGCGTTCACGAGCGCGGTCGTCGGATCGTATCCCGCCCACACGAAATAGCTGTAAATAGGAGCGTCGAGCATGCCGGCGGGCTGCTCGATCCAGCCCAGCGTGCCCGCGTGCGCGGCTGCGATGGAGGCCGCCACCTCCGCATCTGCGGAGGTGAGTTCGTGAACCGTGCCGCCCTCCCGCCGATAGATCGGCCGGGCTTCTACTTCCGCTTTCTCGACAACCCAGCGCTCGCCTTCGCGCCTGAGGTTGAGGTCGACAACGCCGAGATGGCTGCCCCAGAAACCCGGCATTACGGCAGGCACGCCATGAAGCCGCCCCGCAACCGCGTCCACTTCGTCGGCGGCGCTGGCGTAGTCCTTTCCCGGGAAGATGCGATGGGCGTGCCCCAAAAGGATCGCGTCGATACCAGGAACGGCTGCAAGATGAAGCGCGGCGTGTTCCTCGCCTTCCGTCCATGAGCCGGTTCCTATCCCCGAATGGCAGAGAGCGATAAGGAGATCGCATTTCTCGCGCAACTCGGGGATGAGCCGTCGCGCCGTCAGCACGATGTCGCCCGCCTCCACCTTGCCCTCAAGGCGCGCCTTGTCCCAGCACATGATCTGCGGCGGCAGGAAACTGATGACGCCGATGCGCAACGCGTGCTCCGCGCCTGCTTCATCCTTGAAGACGCGCTTCAGGACGGTGTAGGGCGGAAGAAACGGCGCGCCATCGGCGCGAACGACATTTGCGCAGAGGAAGGCGAAAGGCGCATTTCGAACCGTCGCCTCCAGAAAATCGAGGCCGTAGTTGAACTCGTGATTGCCGAGGCCCGCCGCGTCATAGCCGAGCGCCGCCATCGTCGCGACGAGCGGATGCGGTTCGATGCCGGGCCGCTGCGCCGCGATGTAATCCGCGAGCGGGTTGCCCTGAAGAAAGTCTCCGTTGTCGAACAGCAGCGTGTTCGGGGCTTCGCGCCGCGCCGCGCGGATGAGGGTTGCAACCCTTGTCAGGCCGACCGTCGGATCGGGCTTCGCGTGGTAGTAATCCCAATCCATCACGAACATGTGCAGATCGGAGGTTTCGAGCAGGCGAACACGCATGCGCGGGCCGGAGTCCGCTGCGAGCGCGTCCGACAAGCCGAGGGTAGCGAGATAGGCCGCCGCGCCAAGGGCGGTGCGGCGGGTGATTTCGATGCTCAATCACGTCTCCTGCATTGCGGTTTGGGATGCGACGCCGCGTCCGCCTTCAAGGCCATGGCGCGCCGCATTAAGTGCAATCCTCACCTCGGACTCGGGCAGCGAGTGACTGCCGAGGATGAGGCGCTTGAACTCGTCGTTCAGGTGCCCCTCGACGCGGTGCAGAAGGTTCAGCCCGAGCAGCGCGTAAAGCGCGGTGCCGATGCCGACAGCGGTTGCCAGAAGCGCGGCGGCGATGCCACGGCTGACGGCGGCAGGGTCCGAAATGCCACCGGACGACAGCGCATTGAACGTGTCCATGATGCCGAGGATCGTGCCGAGCAGGCCGAGCAGCGGCGCAGCCGTCACGATGGTATCGAGCACCCACAGCCGCGCCTCGACCTTGCCGCTCACCTTGATGAAAAGGGTTGCCGAAAGATCTTCAAGCGCCTCGCGGGTCGCGCCGGGCGACCGAAGCGCTCCGACATAGGTTGCGAGGCTCCGCGTGAGCAGGTCTCGCGAGCGGAACGCGGTCGCAGGGACATGTCCGGAGCCGTGAACCACGGCTCCAAGCTTTCTGGTGCGAAGGGCGAGCAGCCCGTAATAGACGAGCCGCTCGACCACCACGAAGGTGAGCACCACCACCGATCCGTAGAGGATGTTGATGCACACATCGTGGAAATAGGCAGTGTCGATAGTCACTTTACAGTCCTGCGCGGAAGGTCAGCATAAACGACCGATCCTGACCCATATAGTAAGTTGGCATATTAGAAGCGCTTGGTGCGGCGATCGTGTTACCGTTTACACCCGTTGTCGCCTTCGAGTTGTTCTTGACGCTGTAGACCCCAGTGAGGTCGTCGCTGCCAAGAATATTGTAGATGTTCAGCTTGATTTCGGGACGCTTCAGGAAGCCAATGTCATCGAAACGGTAACCGATAGAGGCATTCACGCGGCCGAAGGAGTCCATCTTTTCGTCGTTCATAAAGGTCGCATATTGCGAGCCGTAATACTTGAAGGCGATGTTGCCAAAGATCCGGTCGTCGTCGTAGTCGATACCGATGCCGACCTGATAGTTCGGCACGTTTGGCAGCATATTGCCGGACGTGCGAAGATAGTCATTGACGTTGACGCCGTTGACCGAGGTGGTCGAAGTCGCGAGAATGCTATTGTCAAGCATCTCCGCACGGATGACTTCGCCCGACACATACGGCCGGAAGTTGTGGATCGGCCGCAGGCCAAACTCCGCGTTGACGCCATAATTCTGGACGGTGCCAGCATCCACGGTCACACTCTGGCTGCTGCCCGCCGCGTCCGCGACGTAGGTCGAGACTTGGAAGTGTTCGTAATGGCCGTAGAACGCGGAGACCGACGTCGAGAAAAGAGGGCCTTGGTAGCGATGCCCGATTTCATAATGAATGCCTTCTTCCTTCGGCACCTCGGTATTGAGCGTAATAACGCTGGCAGGGGTCAGCGTGTAGTTTGGCGCTGAGCGGAAGGTCGTTGCGACATTCGCGAACACCGTGTTGTCCTTGTCGAACTTGTAGCGGACACCGGCTGTCGGAAGCGTTGCGGTGTCGTACAGTTCGAGTTCCTGGCCACCTGGCATGCGGTTGTCCACGGTGCGGTCAACCCACACCTGCTTAGCACCGTATATAACCGTTAGCTTGTCAGTCGCCTTCCAGGTGTCGCCGAGGAAGACCATGTTCGTCATGGTGTCGGTCTGCCAGTTGCGCTTCTGAAGTTCGCCTGTCGGGCAGTTAGCTGCGCTTGCAGTTCCCCAAGCTCCGTTGGAGAATATTTGACATTTGCTGCCTGTGGGCACGCTTATGCCCCCCGAACCAGCGAACTCATCATCCACGCTACCATCGGCGTTCAGACGAGCGAAAGGCCCCCATTGATGATGCATCGCATATTCGAACCAGTGGCCTGCCACGATTTCGTGGTTACCGACATCGTAAGTGAACTTGTTGATGACGCCAGGGCGATGCGTTTCCGTGATGGAGGGGTTGTAGTAAAGAATCTTATCCCCTATGAGATTGTTTCCATTCAGGTCGCCGAACGTGATCTTCGTGTTACCCGAGGTGTAAGTGCCGCCCTCCGTAAGAGAGTAAGCGCCGCCACCATTGCCATAGCCGTACCAATAGTACGGAAGGGTATCGAACTTCAGGTTTTGTGAAAGCGTGAAGTTGGACGGCGCGCTGAGGATCAGATTCTTGAACGGGTTGACCTTATAGCCGTAGTAGTTCGAAGCGCCGTTGGCCGACTGGTCGAGAAGTAGCGTGGTGCTATTCGGCGTAAAAAATGAGTCCGGGAGCGACGATTTGTAACCCCATGTGCTGTAGGGCTGACCAGCTTGCGCCTTCGTCGGCGTAGCATAGAAATTGTTCAGCGCGTCGTTGTAGATCGCGGCGAAGCGGATCGTGTTGCCGGGCGAAAGCTCCCACTTCATCTTGAAGTCGATGTGCTGACGGTCGTCTTCGCCTGGGCCGATCCAGTGATCTTTCGTCAGCTTGGAATAGCTGACATAGGCGCTGACGCCGTTGATCTCGCCGGATTCGACGCGGGTGAAAGCACGGAACAGCGAGTCCGAGCCGACGCTGAGGTCGACGAGAGCGCCTGCATCTTTCGCGGGGTCGCGCATATAGATGTTGATCACGCCGCCCGCAGCGCCAACATGCGGCGAGTCGAGGTCCGGCGAGCCTTGTGCGATCGACACCTGCTGGATGTTTTCGGCGTCGACATATTCCTGCGGATAGAGGGCGTAGTTGCCGGAGTCGTTCACCGGCATGCCTTCGATGGTCAGGCCGACATGGTCAGAATTGAAGCCGCGCAGGCGGATATTGCCGCCGTTGAGGCCCGTGTTATCGGAGCTGGATTGTGTCACGCCCGGCAGTAGTTCAATCATCTGATAGGGGTTCGCGGTCGGCGACTGCTTGTCGATGGCGTCGCGCGTCACGGTGGAGCGCGTCTTCGTCGCCTGTTCGAGGATCATGTAACCGCCGCCGATATCCTGGCGCGTCACGCCGCCGGGCGTAACCTTGACTTCGGTCGCTGTCCCCGCGCCGCCCTGAGCTGCCACGGCTGCGGTTTGCTGGAGAAGCGCGCCGTAGTCGGTCGGCGACGACGTGAGGCCCGGCTGCGCCAGCGCAACGGCTGGACGCTTCGCAGGCTCGGTCGCGTAAACCGTGCCGAAGCTCGCCTGAGGCTCGGCCGCGCGCGCCGTCGGCTGCAACGGCTGCGGCTGCTGATTGGCCTGCGTCGGCTCGGCGGGTGCCTGCGGCGCCGATGTAGATTGAGCAAAAGCGACGGTTGAAAGCGCCGTGCTGAAGAGTAACGTGGCGCTAACGCCACGCAGGATGGTACCACGCATAATATTACCCCAGTGCCCTATTAAAACTCAGTACGCTATGCTGCCCGATAGGATGCTGGACTCACTCTTCGCCCCACATCCCGACTTCAAGACGCTTGCCTTCGCCGCCTCGTCCAGAATTGACGAGCCGGAACTCTTGACGATGAGCACATTTTCAATCGCCCCGGACTGAACATGTACTTCGAGAACTACAGTGCCATGCGGTTTAAGCTTCCTGGCCTCCTTCGATGACGGATAACGCGCGCTTTTCTGAAGGCAGGTGCGGAAGGCTGATGCCTCCTTTTCGCGCGTAGCCTCGCGTTTTTGCTCCGCAGCCGCCGCGAGACCGTCCTCGTCCACCAGTGGTGAAGGCGGAGCGGTCGGAGCCTCTTCCTGTTCTGCGACAGCCGGCTTTTCTGCCTCCGGCGCTTCCTCGGGTCCCGGAGGAGGCGGG
The DNA here is from genome assembly GCF_003992725.1 of Rhodomicrobium lacus. Lineage (NCBI taxonomy): Bacteria > Pseudomonadati > Pseudomonadota > Alphaproteobacteria > Hyphomicrobiales > Hyphomicrobiaceae > Rhodomicrobium > Rhodomicrobium lacus. Next base: position 1,713,919 of record NZ_RZNF01000012.1, read on the forward strand.
GGAGGGGGCGGAGGAATGACTTCTTCCGGCGGCTTCACCTCCTCCGTGGGAGGCATCGGAGCCGCGCTGTCCTCTTTCGGTTGTTCCTTGGGCGTCTCGGTTAACGCCTCCAGAGCGATTTCGACCGGTGGCCCCGATGGCCCCGGCTGGCTCGGCAGTGTCGGACGCGAATGAGCCACGAGCGCACCCAGAAAGGCGACCGTCACAAGCGCCGAGGCATTGCTGATTATGTCGCTTCGCTCGCCCATCCATCGTTACCTCGGCCGAGCGACGATCTGCGCGCTCGCGACACCGGCGAGCTTCAGAGCGTCGAGGACACTGACGATATTCTGAAGCTGCGCGCCTTCGTCGCCGGCGATAATCACCACGAGCTTTTTGTTCGGATCTTCGAGAGCGCGCAGACGGTCGGGCAGGTCTGCGATCTCGATCTGCTGTCCATCGAGGAATATCTTCCCGTCGCGGTCAATTCCGACCATCGTCTTCTGCCGTTCCACGACCTGATCGGGCGAAGCCGAACTCGGCGGCTTTATTTTCAAGCCGAGCGCGGGAAGCACGTTTATGCTGATAAGAACGAAGAAGACCAAAAGAAACATCATCACATCGATCATCGGAATGATCTCGATGCGTGCATGCTGACGCCGTTTTTCTGGCCAGTTTCTCATGCCCATGCCGGATGTACCGGCTCCCACCTTCGCCCGGCTTCAAAACAGCCTGAGAGGCATGACAGAGGTGTGAATGATTTTTGAAAGCGCTGTGACGTGGCGGAATTGCCATAGGGCGTTTGTCGAAGAACTCGCAGCTTGACACTGGAGGAGGCCTCGTTGTCGACTGATCACTGAAAGCGCCAAGCATCAACGCTGGCCCACACCACAAGCGGCGTTCGTGAGCACGGGCAAAGCCGCGCCGCTAATGCTGCTTGCCTCAGCATTTGTTTCGTAGCTGGGTAAATGATCCATGTTGCGATGATTGTCAGTCCGGCAATACCCCAGAAGAAGACCGAGGTAGTTAACCTGCGCACTTCCGCTTCCGGCCTTCTGCGCCGGTCGTGGGAGTTGAAGGCCAAGGCGAAAGCGAGCCGGCTCACAGCGCGTCAAGCCTCGGTTCCAGTCGGCGCGGCTATTGATTTCGGGCTCCTTGATACCTTTGGAGGAAATAATTATCCGATCAGTGCAGGGGTCTTGCAGAGATAGGCGTCATCTTCGATTTGCTTGACGAGAAAATCTGCGACGTCGGCGCGCGAGATCATGCCGTTACGCCAGTCGGCGGGCTTATCGAGGATTTTATACCGGCCTGTGCGAGGACCGCTGGTGAGGATGCCCGGCCGGACTATCACCCAGGACAGAGCGCTGCGCCGAATAATCGTCTCCTGCACCGCCTTATCCGCATAGACGCGGCCCAACAGGAGTTCGAACGGAAGGCGCTGCAACAGTGACATATGCTGGCGGCTGTCGCCGGCCCCAAAGCCCGTCACAGAAATCAGACGCTTCACGCCCGCGCTTTCCATCGATTGGATGAGTATGCGCGTTGCGTCGGAGAAGAGTCGAGTGTGGCTGGTCACCATAGCAAGGCTGGCCTTCGCTCCGAGCGTCTCGATGACGGCGTCGACGCCCTTAACGGCCGCCGCGACATCCTCGGCTCTGAGCGCATCGCCGTTCACCTTCGTAAGCTCCGTATGGGTAATTGGGATTTGGGAGGCGGATCGCGCGAAAGCGCGCACCCGATAGCCTTGATCGAGAGCTCGTCGAACCGTCTCAAGTCCGATGCCGCGGCTCGCGCCGATGATGAGAATAGTCCTCATGGATAAGGGGTACGCCCTATGGGATTGGGTTGAGCATGGTTGAAGGTAACATGGATTCCAGATCGTCACGACGCAGTCGCAGGATGCCGGGTTCATGTTGCGGGTTCGGGCCCTGATGGTTCGCACCATGCGTTCGGCCTGACCGTTCGTCCAGGGATGGTAGGGTTTGGTGAGCCGGTGCTCGATGCCGTGCTGGTCGCAGACCCTGCCGAAGAGGTGAGCGACGAAGTCGCCGGACCTGTCGCGCTGGACGAACTGAACGCCGAACCTGAGCGCTTGTCGCTCAGGATAAACCTTCGCTCCTGTGAGCACGGTGTGCACTTTGTAGGGAATGGCCGCGACGAGCACCTTGAGGAAGGCGGTGGCCGCGCGCTTGGTCGCCTTGCGATAGATGCGGGCGAACACGAGCTTCGAGGTGCGGTCGACGGCGACGAACAGGAAGCCCTTGCCGCCTTCATAGCGGAGTTCCGCGATGTCGATATGGAAGTAACCGATATCGTAGGCCTTGAGCTGCGTCGGCTTTTCATGATCGGCCTTGGGCAACCGCGAGATGCCGTGGCGCTGGAGACAGCTATGGCGACGGTGGAAGGACTCGCAGTTGCCAACATCTATTATAATCAGCCGATGCTGGGTCTTATGGAGGCTTCGCTGCCGAGGACCATAACTGAACTGGTCCCGACGATGACCCAGCGTCTTTTGGAATCCGCCTCAGACAATCTCTATTATTAATCTGGGCTGGCAGATACGCAATCGGAAGTCATTCATCTATTTTCAAAAATGTAAATTCCAGATATATTTGTACGACAATTTACAAATCGGCTGATTTCACTCAATAAGTCAGAACTTTTGCTTTGAAAAATTGATGATTTATGCTTGTCATTGTCATGTTATCTGTGTTTATGATTGATGCAGGCTTTGTCATCTGTCGTGTCAATCAATTGAATGCAGTTCCGACTTCACTCGACATCCCAGCAGTTTCGGAAGCTACTCTCCACCAGACGGAGAAAGGCGCGGTCATGACGGCGCCTGTCATCCACCTGTCTCGCAAGGAGAAGGCCGTCTGCGTCGAACGCCTCACGCTCCGTCGCGGCGAGCGCATCATTCTGAATGACATATCGCTTTCCTTCGCCGAGGGCTCGGTTACCGTCGTCGTCGGACCGTCCGGCGTCGGAAAGACGACGCTTGTCAGCGCGATAAACGGGCTTCTCCGACCGGAGAAGGGCCGCATCGTCGTTTCGGGTATCGGTGCGCTCGACAACCCGGCGGCGCTGAAGGCCGCGCGTCACCGCATCGCGACGATCTTTCAGGATCACGCGCTTATCGGGCGGCTTTCGGCCATCGACAACGTGCTGCTGGGGCTCGACGACATGCGCTACCTTGTTGCAGCGCATGCATACTACCGGAGCGGGGTGCTGGAGGACGAAGCGCGCGGCCGTTGCTTGCGCGCTAACCTCGTTTCGCGACGAGTACCTTATGCGTTTCCTCGGGAGGGAGAGGGATGGCCTGTGGCTGAATTCGTGGACGTTGATCTCGACGCGGATGGCTGGCGCTGTTCGCTGTGGCTCGGGTGGCTACGGGTGCGGCGACGATGCCGAGTGAAGGCGCGGTCGGCGACAGAAGAGAAAAGGACTGACTTGCAAAACTGCGTGAGCCCAGGCATAGCGCGCGATGCGCCAAGCCTGGGCGAACTCGAAATCAAAAAACTAGAGATTCGAGGGGACGACGCTTTCAGTCATTGATTTCATGATCCCGGAGAAAGAACAGGCCCACAACAAAACTGATTGCTGCTACGCCAACCGGGTACCAAAGTCCCGCATACGGATTTCCGGTTGCGGTCACTATGGCGAAGCTGACAAAAGGAAGAAAGCCTCCGAAGATGCCGTTTCCCAAGTGAAATGGCAGTGAAAGAGATGTGTATCGAATTCGTGCAGGAAAAAGTTCCACAAGGAACGCAGCCATAGGACCATAAACCGCAGTCACGGCGACCATCATCGCCAAGATGATCGCAACTGCCATCATCCAACGTATTTCTGAAGCCTCTGCAGCCTTGGGATAAGATGCCTGTTCGAGTGCGATAGCCCAGGCTTTTGAATCGAAACCACGGATCGTAGCGGTACCGATGGATACGCTCAGTGCCTGATCGGTCGATGGCGTGCGAACTTCATAGGTAACACCGGCTTTCGCCAGGAATTCCTTTGCAAGGTCACATTGAGAAACCGGCTTTGAAAATATATGGACATTGCATTCGCTAGCGTACAGTACGACGGGATTCAGTCGCTGAGCTGCTGCAAGCCTTGGATTTACAGCGTCAGTGAGTGCGTGGAACGCGGGAAAGAAGCCAATCGCCGCCAAGAGCAAGCCACTGAGGATGACCGGCTTTCGGCCGACCTTGTCCGACAAGGATCCGAAGAACAAGTACATCGGTGTCGCCAACACCAATGCAATACCGATCAATAGATAGGCATCGCTGTAATCGAGCTTGAGCGTTGCCGTCATGAAGAACAGCACGTAAAACTGTGCCGTGTACCAGACTACTGCTTGACCTGCGATCGCGCCAAAAAGCGCGACTAGGACCCTCCGCAGGTTCGTCCAATTTCCAAAGCTTTCCTTGATGGGTGCTTGCGATTGTTTGCCATCCCTTTTCATCTGCGCAAAAACAGGACTTTCTTCGAGCGAAAGGCGGATCCAGACGGAGGTGGCGAGCAACACGATAGAACCGATGAACGGCAGACGCCAGCCCCAAGCAGCGAAGTCGGCGGGCGACATGCTCGCTCGGCATGCGAAGATGACTACCAAGGACAGGATAAGCCCAACCGTGGACGTGGTCTGAAGCCAACTCGTTCTTGCTCCGCGGCGGCCCGGAGGGGAATGCTCAGCAAGATAGGTAGCCGCCCCTCCATATTCGCCTCCGATCGCAAGACCTTGAAGCAATCGCATCGCAACCAAGATGACCGGTGCCCACATGCCGATTTGGGCATAAGTCGGCAGAAGCCCGATGACTGCAGTCGAAATGCCCATAATAACAATGGTTGCAAGGAATGTGTACTTTCGCCCGGCAAGATCACCGAGACGTCCGAAAATAAGCGCACCAAACGGTCGAACTGCAAAGCCCGCTCCAAACGTTGCCAGACTGGCGAGGAACGCTGCTGTTTCATTTCCTGGAGGAAAGAAGAGTGCTCCGAAGAACGCCGCAAGAGTTCCGTAGATAAAAAAATCATAGAACTCGAAAACGGTGCCAAGTGAACTTGCAACGATAACTTTTCGATGTTGTGCAGTGAGAGGCACTTTTCCTACTTCGTCAGCAGGCACTACATAAGCGACCATGTTTGTCTCGTAGATGTGGGTTGTCGCGAAATTCAGGAAGCGCAATGCTTGCAGTGCTCGGAGTGTGAGTTCCAATATTGGTGACTGCCCTCCGGTGGAACATGAACAAGCTCAAGTTTCAGACCATCAGGATCAGCAAAAAACACAGCGTAGTAACCTGGCTCATACTCATATTCAGCGGGTGCATCTAGCACTGTAACGCCGAGCTCGAGCAAGAGTGCATAAAAGCGATCCACGTCGGCGCGACTTGAAGCATTCCACGCAAGATGATGGAATCCAGGAGCGTAGCGATCATGCTTGGCAGCAATGTGCTGGTCGTTGGCAATACTCAGGATGAACCAGTGAAGAACTTCACTTGCACTCCAGCCTGCCCAGGCTAAGCGTTTATCATCGGCCTCGACCAGCGTGTATCCCATGAACTTCAATAGCGGGTCATAGAAAACTCGTGCGCGAGGAATATCTGTAACAGTCAAGCGGAGATGATTTATTGAGCCGACGAGTCCGACTTTTTCGGCTACTTTGGTTGGCAGCGATCCGGTCATCGATAGTCCTTCTGTGATGTTGAGGAAACAGTGAGTTCGGGATACGCCGCAAGGGCGGCTGTTCCCCCGGTGTGTACGAACACGACGTTGCGGATGGATTTGTCAAAGCGACCACCTTGACAGGCTGCGATGAGACCTGCCATCCCTTTTCCGCTATAGACGGGGTCGAGGAGCAGCCCTTCAAGCTTTGCCGTTAGGGCGATTGCGTCAAAAGTCGACGGGTCGGGAATGCCATAACCAGCCCCGCGAGCGCTATCCTCCACTTCGGGTAGCCAGCGGTGGTTGACTATGGATGGTGCTTTGAGAAGGTCAGCGGCGAGATAACCAGCACGATTCACTTTTGCTTTTACACTGTCCGACCGAGCGCCGACGCTCATGCCTACGATCCGTCCTGACCATGAGCTGAGTCGCGCGCCGAGCATCAGACCCGCCTGCGTCCCTCCACTGCCGCTAGCGAGAGTTAGCAAATCGAACGGTTCTTTATTCAGCTCCATTTGCAACTGAATCTCGAAGAACGCACCTATGTATCCGAGCGTCCCCACTCCGTTCGAGCCGCCGATTGGAATAACGTAGGGCGTCGCGCCATCATTTCGGAGCTCTTCGGCTATAGCTGCGCACACCGGCGCGCTCTCCTGATGCCCAGGAACTATGTGAATATCCGCACCTAAGATGCGATCAATTTGGGCATTGCCGGTTTGACTGTAGGTGCCATCTCGTCCCGCCACTGTGTCTGTCAGAACGAGGACGCACCGAAGCCCAGCGCGAGCAGCGGCGGCTGCGACCTGCCGTGCGTGATTTGATTGGAGTGCACCAGCGCTGATCAACGTGTCACATCGCTGCGCAAGCGCGTCCCCGACAAGATACTCAAGCTTGCGTGCCTTGTTGCCCCCTGTCGCCAAGCCAGAGCAGTCGTCTCGCTTAACCCAGATCCTTGGTCCTCCGATCTCGCTCGAGAGCCGGTCAAGCGGCTCGAGGGGAGTGGGGAGATGCGCCAAAGGAAAGCGCGGAAATCCCTCGAGGCGCCTCGCAACCGCACTTAGTTCCAATTCTCTCAGCCGATCGATCATCAGTAGCCCATCGAAATTGATTGACAATGATGCTATTTGCGACCGATACATCGCACAAACGATATTGTTCGATGGGATCTATCGAGGAAGTCGATGGTGGACGGTTTGTCTGACATGTTGTCTGCCCGCGTGCCCGATCTGGACATCGTGCGCAGCTTTGTTGCGGTGTGCGATCGCCAGGGGTTCACGAGGGCTTCTGAGCATTTGAGTCGCACTCAATCCACGATTAGCCTCCACATCAAGAAGCTGGAGGAGCTTTACGGGTGCAACCTCTTCATAAGGGGGAAGCGCAAAACTGCCTTGACAGCAGAGGGCGAAGTCCTTCTGGGCTACTCAAAGAGGATGTTGCAGCTGCACGAGGAGGCAAAGGCTCGACTTCGTGGGACTCACGTCGAGGGCGTTGTGCGGATCGGAATACCGGAGGACTTCGCGACTTTTCAGCTTCCCGTTGTGCTCAAGCGATTCGCAGCCATGCACGCCGGGGTGAGACTTGAGGTCCGCAGTGCGATGACCGCCGACCTAATGGCGGCTATGAGCAACGGTGACCTAGACGCGGTGGTGGCGCGACGTGGTATCGGTACTGAGGGGGGCCAAGTGATCTGGCGTGAACCTCTTGTTTGGGCTGCGCCTCGCATCGACAGACTTGAACAGCAGAGGCCATTGCCGCTTGTCATGTTTCCTCATGGATGTGTGTACCGACCGATCGTGCTTCAACTGCTTGATCTCGCGGCGCTTCCATGGCGGATCAGCTATACAAGTACGAGCCTCTCTGGAATCCAGGCCGCATTGGTGGCCGGTTTGGGCGTCACTGTGCTGGCGCGAAGCACGGTAACGCAAGACATGAGGGTTATCGATGGCGAAGCGCTTCCTGCAGCGCCTCAAACAGAAATCGCAGTTTTCCGTCGGAAGGAAGATTCCCCCGCTTGCGATGCCCTGGTGTCATACATCCGAGAAAGTTTTGAAGACGCTCCTAATTTGGCAGCTCCGCTAAGATAGGCCGGAAACTTCCAGCCCCTATGTCTTGATCTAGGTGACGTACCCATAAAGGGGTTCCCGAATCGGGCGTGCTGTGATTCCAACTCCCAAACGGGGGAGTTTCT
>NZ_RZNF01000013.1 GCF_003992725.1 Rhodomicrobium lacus
TGGCTTTATCGCACACGTCCGGACCGTTCGCTTGGTCCGGCCCTGTTCATCGGTTTTCTGACGCTTCTCGCCGTTCTGATGTGGCTTGAGACGCTGAGGATCAGCACCCTTTTCTGCGAAACCGATCTTTGCTGCGCATTCTGGATCGCCGCCTCCGACGTGCGGGAGGCCGCTCATGGCTAATCCGACGCGCCGCCCCTTTTTCGCGACATCCGTTTCAGTCCACATTCTCGCTCTTTTGATACTCACAACCG
>NZ_RZNF01000014.1 GCF_003992725.1 Rhodomicrobium lacus
TCGGTGTCGATGTGGACCGCCGACATGCGTTGATGCGCTTCGAGCCCGATGGCGGCAACGAGCCGCTCTTCGATCTTTTCCAGCACCTCGTCGCTGGGCCGCTCATTGTCTGCGAAGCTGACGACGAGGTGGTAGGTCTTGTCGGCACTGGCGCGCGTGTTGCGCTTCTGCGTCGCGATGATGTCGGAGAGCGCCCAGTCCGGCTCGTCGGTGCCGCAATTGGTGATGCGGATGCCGCCGACGCG
>NZ_RZNF01000015.1 GCF_003992725.1 Rhodomicrobium lacus
CGGTTCCCCAAACCATTCTCAATCGACTTCACAAGATAGTTCAGCCGGGGAGGAGACGTTAGAAGATACCCCGAGTAAGCGGTTCCGGCGCGGTCTACCCTTATATACTCGCTAAGACCGCCGCTCCCTCGAAAATCTCCAACGGAGATCGGATATTGAGACTCATCGCCATTGACCACATAGCCATTGAGCGTCGTAGCTTGGGGAACCGAGGTTAGATCAGCCGGGAATTCCCACAAGGCGTGGTCCTGACTATAATTGTTCTTGGCATAAGGCCGATGAAGATGAAAGGATGGCTTGCCGCTGCCTGTCAGATCTCCCGCGGCAAACACGTCGTAATTCGCGTAGTCACCACCACTTGAAAGAATTTTCTGTCCAGACCGAATGACCTCCTCGAAAGTTCCGTCGCCTTTTGAGAGAAGAATTCGGTCTTTGCCCGAGCTTGCGCTGACATCCTTGAGGTAAAGATCAGTCAGACCGTCGCCATTCAGGTCGGAGGCAGCTGCGAGCTTGTAGCCCTCCCGCGCAGACGTCGGCGAACGCACCCCATCTGAACCGACGATGCGCGGATTGTCGACAATGTCGAACGTCCCGTCGCCGCGCGACAGATAAAGCTTATCAAGAAGTTCTGCCGAACTAAATAACGTAGTGCCCCCGTTTAAACCAAATGTGAGTTTTATCCAGAATAGCGGACTAATTACGCCATCATCTGCAGCACTGGAAAAATAAAAATCGGCGAGATTATCCCCATTAAAATCTCCAACTGCAATAGTTTTGTATCCAATATGTTTTTCTTCTACATAGACAGAACCGTCTGAAGAAAATTCGAATGATGGCTTTGCTGGAAGTGACGCCCCCGTTCCAAGATCGACGCTACCGAAACTACCGTCGCCGTCGGCTAGCAAAACGCGATCCGTAGGAGATCCCTCTTTGCGCCCCTTATCGTCGGCCTGGAACAGGAATAGATCGGTGAGGCCATTGCCTCGGAGGTTGCCGGCGGCCGCGACGATCCAGCCGCCCGGAATCGCACTCGCCGAAGAGACTGTCAGCTTCTGAAACGTCCCGTCGCCGTTGGAAAGCCAGACATAGTCGGTTGCACCGGCATTCTTTCGGCCATAGCTGTCCGTAGACGCGAGATAGAGATCGCTTCCACCTTTGCCGCCGAAACTTCCCTGCGCCATAACCCTATAACCCGCAGGGACGGCGTTACCGATGTCGATCTTACTGAAGTTACCGTCAGCCTGGCCAAACCAGAGATAGTCGGTACGCCCGCTTATTTTTCGCCTTTCGCAATCGGAGGTCACCATCAAGAAATCGGTGCGCCCATCATTATTGAAATCTGCGCTGGCTGTAGGGACTGATACGCCGCAATTACTCTGGTACTTCTCCTGCGGCAGCTCACCGGTTTGACTGATGAAGGGGTTTGTTCCCTGGGGGAGGGTTTCGGTTGTTGCCCATGTGAAGGTTGTGGGCT
>NZ_RZNF01000016.1 GCF_003992725.1 Rhodomicrobium lacus
GGTCGCTCCCCGCGCGGGAGCGTGGATCGAAACGTGAGGCTCGTGCGCGGCTGTTTGCCCGCGAATGTCGCTCCCCGCGCGGGAGCGTGGATCGAAACGTGTAGGCGGGCCCAGCGCTCGCGGCCAGCGCGGGGTCGCTCCCCGCGCGGGAGCGTGGATCGAAACAGCCGATATTTGCTGTTGCTGCCCCAGGTGTTGAGTCGCTCCCCGCGCGGGAGCGTGGATCGAAAC
>NZ_RZNF01000017.1 GCF_003992725.1 Rhodomicrobium lacus
CTTCTGCCTTGACTGCCTCGGCAACAGGCTTCTTCGCCTCATCGGCTTTCGCGGCGTCCTTCACGGGCTCGGCAGGCTTTTCAGCGGCGGCGGGTTGGGCCACCTTCGCCGCATCGTCAGCCTTCGCAGGCTGATGCGCATGCTCGGGCTTCTTCGGCTCTTCTGCCTTGACTGCCTCGGCAACAGGCTTCTTCGCCTCATCGGCTTTCGCGGCGTCCTTCGCGGGCTCGGCAGGCTTTTCGGCGGCGGCGGGTTGGGCCACCTTCGCCGCATCGTCAGCCTTCGCAGGCTGATGCGCATGCTCGGCGGATTGTGGCTTCGCGTCTACGGTATCCTTGGAAACCGGGTTGGGCGCTTGCACCGGATCGGAGACGCCGGGCTTTGGAGCAACCGGCGCGGCGTTCTCGCTCGCCGGTGCCGCACTCGGCGCCTTCTGCTCGTCAGGCTCCTGAGCTACCGCCAGCGAAGTGGCGAAGACCATGGCGCATGCGATCCCGAATATCGCGTGGCTTGGCTTAGTCCGTGCGTTCATCGTTTCGATCCTTCGGAGGTTACAGCCGAATTGCTTCGCTGAAGCGTTAGCCTGCGAAACAGGGTCAAATCTTGGCAGCCTTGCCTTGCGCCTGCCGGAATTCGGAAGAAATCGTTAAAAATGGGCCGTCGCCACGCCGAAACGTGTCGCCGATCGATCTCGCTCCGAGCAGGATGAGAACGATAACCCGTCTTTCGGCTGGCGCCCTCGCGAGGGCGTGAACATGAAAGATTCACACCGACGCTGAAAAAGCGGTCTCTTTCAGAAAATTCAGAGGCGGATTCACCGATCGGGCCCGGTCGACTGATCGGGCCAATGCCGACGCTCGCGATCTCGGCATCTGGCCCGTTTCATGCTAGTAACGCGTTGAAATGCCGGGTGGCGGAGCTTTCCGCCCGAATTCTGAACCAAAATGAAAGATGCCGGTCGTCGTAACGACGGCCAAGGAGACATAAATGCCGCTTTACGGCTTTCATTGTGACAAATGCGACAATGACGTGGAATTGCTTGTGAGCGCATCCGCGAAGCCCGCTTGCCCGATTTGCGGCAACGAAGCCATGACGCGCCTCATGTCGCGCATCGTCATCCACGGCAAGACGAAGGCCAAGCTCAAGGCCGCTCGCGCTGCTGCCGAGCGAGCGGGACATCTCAGCAATTTCAGCCCTTCTGAGCGCCGCTGAAGAACGGCGCCGGTTTCGGTGGCGTCAAAGGGCATGGGCGATGAAATGAGGGCCGCGAAGCCCTCTTGCTCCGCTCAAGAGCCATCGGCCTTGAAAACCAGAAAATACTGCCTCGGGAGGAAGTCGCGCGCTTCAGCGAGCACGTAACCGGCTTCTCTCATTTCCTCCGTCACCTTTTCAGGGGAAATTCGGTGCTCCGGGGGCGGACCGTTCGGGGAATCCGCCTTGAAGTCGATGATGACCAGCCGTCCGTTCGGCCGGAGCGAGGACTTCAACTTCACAAAATAGGGCTTTCTGTGCCCTATGTGATGATAGGTATCCACGATCAGGATGAGGTCGACCGGCTCGGGCAGGTTAGCCGCGTCGGTGCCCGCCAGCACCGGCTTGAGGTTGGCAACGCCCTCAGTCTGGGAACGCTGACCGAGATAGCGCACCATGTCAGGTTCCACATCCGCCGCGAAGACCTTGCCTTCCGGGATGCGCCGGGCGATTTTCACGGAGAAATAGCCGGTCCCTGCGCCGATGTCTGCGACGCTCGAATCGCCGTTCAGACGCAGGGCTTCGACGACCTCCTCGGGCTTTTGCCAACTGTCGCGCTCGGGGTTGTCGAATTCCCTGGCCCATTTCGCGGCGTCGTCGAAACGGCGGTGAAAGGCCCCGTCAGACGAGCCGTGATGGCCGGGATGGTGTCCCGTTTCCGCGCCTGCAGCGGGCGGCTCGGCGGCCGGTTGGGCGAGCGCCTGTTGCGTCATGCCGCATCCCATCAGTCCAGCGAGGGCGATTGCCCGCGCGATCCATTGCTTCACTTTTTCAACCCTCCGTCCGATGTTGCACCCGAAATGCGGGGAGGTGGCTCGGCGCGGCTCCCCGTTTTCGACTTTTGCCGGCCTTCCCTGCCGGCCTTCCCTGCCGGCATTGACTGCCAATGCTGCCCACATTTCGGCCAACGCCTTAATCCCCACTCGGCAGGATCAGATCAGCCTGCGTCAAATCGAACCCGGCACACAGGATCTACAGCGTCGTGCTGCGTCCGATTTGCGGCATGACGGCGCAGGCCGCAAGCGGCGCCTTCTCCGTTCCACTCGCCGCGTTTCGGGCTGGCCCTGGCGACGCTTCAATAATCGACCGCCATGAAATACAGGCCGCAGGCGGGGGCGACCGGGCCGCATGACGTGCGGTCTCGCGCTTCGAGCGCTTCCCGCATCCTGTCGGGCGACCACCTCCCTTCGCCCACGAGCTTCAGGCTGCCCGCGATCGAGCGAACCTGATTGTGCAAGAATGATCGCGCGCTTGTCGCGATGAACACGTCGTCTCCGTCGCGCCAGACGGAAAGCGTGTCGAGTGTGCGCAGCGGCGATTTCGCCTGACATTGCGAGGCGCGAAAGGTTGTGAAATCGTGGTAGCCGAGAAGATGGCCCGCGCCTTTCTGCATCGCTTCGGTATCGAGAGCGACGCCGACCAGCCATGCGCGGTCACGGTCGAGCACAAGCGGCGCGCGGCGGGTGACGATCCGATAGAGATAATGTCGGGCCTTGGCTGAAAAGCGGGCGTCGAAGCTCTCATCCACCTCTTCGCAAGCGAGGATGACAACGGGTGCCGGGCGAAGATGAAAATTCAGCGCGTCGCGGACCGTTGCGGGCGGCCATATGCGATCCAGATCGAAATGCGCTACCTGCCCGCGCGCGTGCACACCGGCATCCGTCCGCCCCGCCCCGCGCGGGATGACATCCTCGCCGGTGAACCCCATGATGGCGCGCGCGAGTTCAGCTTGCACCGAAGGGCCGTTCGCCTGCATCTGCCAGCCCGAAAAGGGCGTCCCGTCATATTCGATTGTGATTTTGTAGCGCGGCATGCTGAGGGGCTTACGCTGGTTCGACAGGAAGAGAAAGCGGGTACGCCGTCAGAGCGACGAACATTCTCGCAGACAATCGCCTTCGGCGGAAAAGTGGCTCGCGACCGGCCCGGACATAAGAGCAGACCTAAATCGCCATGCGTTAAAATCAGACGCGGCAAAGCTGCAAGTCTTGGTTGTCGATCAGCTTCTCTACGTTAAACAGGGTCGGATCTAGCGAGGCTGATCTTAAAGCGTCATGGCGTAATTCGGAGCGGCACGACCTTGCAGGACTCAGCCTGACGTGGCCCGCTCTGGACGCGGAGGCCGCGCAACCGGCCTCCGGGCACCTCTTCACCTAGCCTACAGCCGGTCGCCGCGTTGTGTCTGGCCGCCTTGCGGACCGACACCACCACCGCGAACCGGCGGCATGGTCACGGTGTCGTAATTGCAGAGCCTGCGCTTCTGGTCGCCCTCGGCACAGGGGCGCGGCTGCAAATCCTTGGTCATGCAGATTCGAACCTCCTGCAATCGGTTCCGCAAACAGACGATCTGCACCATGTCCGGCGTCAACCCTCGATTGACGTCAAGGAAGGCGCGTCGCACTTCTTCCGGTCCCACGCGCAGCGGCTTCGTCAGATCCTGGAATTCGTCGGGAATGCGGATGCTGCTATACGCCTTGCGAGCGGCGGCGAAGTACCCGCGCGGATCAAGCCCCGAGCAGGTGCCGTGTTTCTTGTATTCGTGAATGACCAATTGACGGCTCGGCATGATGTCGAGCATGCGGTCGATCAGTTCGTTCGGAACCCACGGGCGGGAATCCGTGCGGCACGATTCCGGCCAGCCGCGCCGCTCGTATTGAGGCCACAAGCCGTGAAGCACGAAGGCATAGGGACGGGTGCCGTTGCATTGTTGCTCGGTACCGCTGTCGCGGCGGCTGCGGCGGTCGTCGAAGAAGCGATAGCCGCCGCCATAGCCATTGTCCTCGTACCGGGTGCGGCCCCGATCATTGCCGCCATCTTCCTCACGTCCCGCGCAATAGGTCGGCGACCAGTTCAGCGTCAGAACATAATAATCGAAATCTCCCGGCCGCGCGCTGCGGTCGCCTTGCGCATGCGCGCCACCGATCGCCGCCAGCGAGGCCACGCCCAACACAACGCACGCCACTCGCAAGGAACGTCTGATCCCCGTAACCATCACAACGCCACCCGAAAAATTTACAGAACGAAGCATGAACGTAACCGCTTCGGCGGCAAAGTCAAGCTGCCGAAGCGCGCATTTTGGAAAACTGGTGATTGCTGCCGCGATCCCAAATGAGAAATTGGTAAGGTGGGTTATTTTGGCCTCAGCACGCGCTCAAGGATGCGACCCGCCGCCGAGCCGAGCGAGCGCAGCAGCGACTTGCCGAACGCCTCGCCGTAGGTCTGGCGACTGTATCCGCCGCCACGCCCGCGCCCCTTCGGCTGCGGTTCGGGCTGAGGATCGTCCTCGCGCGGCAGCGGTTCGTCCGGCGAACCGGGCTTTTTCGGTATGCGAAACTCGCCCGCCCATTCGTAATCGTCATCGTTTCGAGCCTTGCCGGAACGCGCTCCGTTTGCGCTGCGCGTCCTGCCGCCGTTCGATGGCGCGGCACTCTCCTCCTCGTCGTATTTCCCAACCACGGGGCTTGCCTCGATCACCGCCTTGCGCTCTTCCGGCGTGACCGGCCCGAGCTGCGACGAGGGCGGACGGATCAGCGTCCGCTGCACGATGGACGGTTCGCCCTTCCCTTCCAGAAAGGAAACGAGCGCCTCGCCCGTGCCGAGTTCGAGAATGGCCTTTTCGGCATTGAAGGCAGGGTTCGCGCGGAAGGTCTCGGCGGCGGCGCGCACGGCCTTCTGCTCGCGCGGGCTGAAGGCGCGCAGGCCATGCTGCACGCGGTTGCCGAGCTGGCTCGATACGCGATCCGGCACGTCGAGCGGGTTCTGCGTGATGTAGTAGACTCCGACGCCCTTCGAGCGGATGAGGCGCGTGACCTGCTCGATGCGCTCCAGCAGCGCTTTCGGCGCCTCGTTGAAGAGGAGATGCGCCTCATCGAAGAAGAAGACGAGCTTCGGCTTTTCGACGTCGCCAACCTCGGGCAGCTTGTTGAAGAGTTCCGTCATCAGCCACAGAAGGAAGGTCGAGTAGAGCCGCGGCGTCGACATGAGCTTGTCGGCGGCGAAAACGCTGACATAGCCGCGCCCGTCGTCCGCCTTTCGCATGAAGTCGTCGATGTCGAGCTCGGGCTTGCCGAAAAACAATTCGGCTTTTTGTTCGTCGAGCACGAGCAGGCGGCGCTGGATGGCTCCGACGGACGTCTTCGACACATTGCCATATTGCTGGGAAAGCTCCTGCGCGCGCTCCGAAACCAGCGCGATCACGGAGCGAAGGTCGCTGAGATCGTTGAGCGACAAATTCTCGTCGGAGGCGAGCCGGAACGCGATGGTCAGCACGCCTTCCTGCGTCTCGTTCAGCTCCATGAGCCGCGCAAGGAGCATCGGCCCGAGCGAGCCGATGGAGGCGCGGATCGGCGTCCCTTGCTCGCCGAACAAATCCCAGAAGATCGTGGGGAACGCCTCGAACGTGTAATTGTCGAGGTCGATTTCCTTCGCCCGCTTTTCGAGGAAGGGCTTCGGTTCGCCCGCCGCCGCGATGCCGGAAAGGTCACCCTTGATGTCGGCGGCGAAAACGGGAACGCCCGCCCGCGAAAACCCTTCGGCGAGAATTTGCAGGGTCACGGTCTTGCCGGTGCCGGTCGCCCCCGTGATCAGGCCGTGCCGGTTGGCGAATTTGAAATTGAGATATTCGGGCTTAACGCTCTTGCCGACGAAAATGCCGGTCTCGGTGTCTTCGCTCATGCCGTCTCCCGTGCGAGCCGAATCGATGCCTGAAACCTAAGCATCGGCATCGCTTTTCGCTATGGGAAAGGCGTAAAGGCCAAGCAGGCACCGGTGCCAGAGGGCTCTGGGCATTGGGGGGTCGGAGAAAGCGAACCGGCACCGGCTCCTGCTTGGAAGGGAAAACTGCTCCTGACGGGGGGCGCGGTTGCGTTCGAACAATGGCGGTTTCGTGAAAATTGTAGCGAAGTTTGACGGGGACCGCCCCGTGAGACGAAACGCGATCACTCCCAGTCGTCGTAACGCGGAGCCCAGTAGCGATGATACGAGCCGGGGCGATAGTGGCTGCGCGCGCGGCTGTGCCACGGGTCGTCTCCCGCGAAAGAGCCCCAGCGGAAGTGGCTGCGCCAACGGTACGGATAATCTCCACGCGAGCCCCAGCGATGATGGCTGCGCCATGTGCTGTGTTCGCATTCGACATAGTAGGAATAGCTGCAGCCGACCATCATGAGCGGTTGCGGTGCCGTTTGAGCGGGAACGGCATGAAGCGGGAGGGAAGCGGCGGGAGCGCCGTTGAAGCAAGCTGCAGAAAAACAAAGGGATGCGGCGGCAATGAGCAGTTTCATGTAATTAACCTCTCGAGCTTATAGAAAATATTAATAAAAAATTAAGACAGCAAAAAGGAAGTCAGAGGATCAAAATTTCGTATCGAACAGACGCCGCCAGCGCACGGCCTGTTTGTCGCGGCATTCCGTTTCTGGCACCGGCACGCAGGCAGGAAGCGCCGCCGTGCCGGGCCGCGCGAAGACGACAAGGCGTGTCGGACCGCGCCCGTTGATGTTGATGCCGTCCACGCAGCCGAGGACGCGCGGCGCCGCTCCGGTCTTCTCCTCGAAAGCTTTTTCGAACATTTCGAGCCTGCTGCCGTTGACGAAGGCCAGTCGCGCGGCGCCAGATCCAAGCGCTTCGGCCGATCCGGGGACACTGCCGAGGATCGTGCGCGTGCCGTTCATGAAGACGAGGCTCGGCTCGCTGATGCCACCGAACGCGACAGGGGCATCGCCGCATCCCCGCAGTTTTTCCGCGGCTGCGGCGGCGCTCCGCGTAATCCAGATCGGCTCAAGGCCCGGCAACCCGACGCGAAAGGCGGCGGTGTAGAACAACGCGGCGGAGACGACCGCGCCGGCCAAGGCCGCGCGGGAATATCTGCCCCACGCCGACGCCGCCGTGAAAGCCGATACCGCCGCAAGCGCGACAAGAACGGCTGCGAGCAGCGGAAAAGCCGGCGCCTCCGCAATCCATGACAACCCGAGAAGCAGCACGATCTGCGCCGTCGCAAGCGTCGCCCACAGAACGGCGCTCAGTCGCGCGCGCGATAATCCCTGCGCCGCCTCGCGGAAGGCGAACGCAGCGGCCAGGGCGATGGCTGGATAAAGCGGCAGGGCATAGTGAGGCAGCTTCGTCGGAATGACCTCGATGATGAGCCACCACGGCACGATCCACGCCAGGAGGAACAGCACGCGACGCGAGACGCGCCTCTGCCGCCACAGCCAGGCAATCGCTCCGCCAGTTACGAACAGAACTGCGGGCCAGAACGTCCACCAGAAGGCGAGGAAATAGAAGCCGGGCGGTCCCCAGTGCTTCTCCTGACCGCTCGCGAGCTTGCCCGCGAAGTCCTGCCCGAGCGACGTCTTGAAGAACGCGCCGCCTGACGAAACGCCGATGGCGATGAACCACGGAAGCGTCAGCAGCAGAAGCAGCGGCACGCCCCATTTCCAGTGCAGGTTCCTGAGCCACGTGCGGCGACGGTCTAAAATCAGCACCACGGCGGCGGTGATAAACGACAGCCCCGGCGCGACCGGGCCCTTGATGAGGATGCCAACGCCAAGCCCGATCCAGAACAAAGCGGCCAGTCCGCGCGTGCGGGCAGGATCGCCCGCCATGTAGAGCCGGAACAGCGCCCCCTGCGCCAGCATGATGGCGGCGATGAGCGCTGCGTCCGACTTCGCGATGCGCGCCTCGAAAGATAGCGTGAGGCAGGTTGCGAATAGCGTAGCGGCAACGAGCGCCGTCTCTCGGCCGAAGATGCCGCGCGCAGCCCAGAATGTCAGAAGCACCGCGCCGAGCGCGCCGAGAAACGACGGGATACGATAGGCCCAGATGTCGGAGAGGGTCGCGCCCGCGCTTTCAGCCGCCGTCACCGCCGCCGATTGCAGCCAATAGATGCCGACAGGCTTCTTGTAGCGCGTTTCCTGCTGGAAGTGGATGTCGACGAAATCGCCCGTTTCCAGCATTTGCTTCGTGGCCTGCGCGAAGCGGGCCTCGTCGCGGTCGGTGACCGGAAGCGACGCTATGCCCGGAAGGAAAAGCAAGGCGCAAAGAAGTGCGAGACCGAGCACCGCCGCATAGGGACGATAAGCAAGAGCACGCAATCCCTTTGCTACGGCGACGTCGACGGCGGCCAGCCGCGAGGTGTCGCCGTGGGCGCGGGGAACGCTGACCGTGATCGCTTCCATGCGTTTTGCCGAGATCGCGGTGCGAAGCTTGATCGCGCGTGAGCCCGTCCCTTTTTGAAGGCATGCCTTTCGAGAAACGGCCTTCCGCTTCCCGGATATGCCTGAAGCAGGTCTTGCGTTTTCATCGAAAGGGTCTCGCCCCCGATGCAACGCGCTTTCTCAGGCGAGGCGGTTTTCTCCACTTCGCTCGAAACGCTTAGGCGGGAACTCGGCCGAAAGCAACGGTGCGGATTGTAACGAAAGCTGGCGAGCGCCTGCGCTCGGCGCCGCTGCGGCGAGCAGGGAGGGCCCGATTCAACCCCGGCAGCTACGCTCTGGGGACGAAACGCCCCGCGAGCGCCGGACAGGCACTCGCGGGGCGCGGAACGATACGTTACTCGGCCGCCTTGAGCGCGGGCGCGATCATGGCCACGTCCGCCTCGACGAGCGGCTGGAACTTCTTGAAGTTCTCGGTGAACATCGCGACGAGCTTTTTCGCGGTCGCGTCATACTCGGCCTTGTCGGCCCATGTCTCGCGCGGGTTGAGAATCCGCGAATCGACCCCCGGCGCTTCGGTCGGAACGAGAAGCCCGAACACCGGGTCCTGCACGAACTCGATGGCGTCGAAGCCGCCAGACAGCGCGAGGTTCACGAGCGCGCGCGTGGCAGGCAACGACATGCGCTTGCCGACGCCGTATTTGCCGCCCGTCCAGCCCGTGTTCACGAGCCAGCAGTTCACCTTGTGCTCGGCGATGAGCTTGCGGAGCTGGTCGCCGTACACGGTGGGATGACGCGACATGAACGGTGCGCCGAAGCAGGTGGAGAACGTCGCCGTCGGCTCGGTCACGCCCTTTTCCGTGCCCGCCACCTTCGCGGTGTAGCCGGAAAGGAAGTGATAGACGGCCTGGCCGGGCGTCAGCTTCGAGATCGGAGGCAGGACGCCGAACGCATCCGCCGTGAGCATCAGGATGTTCTTCGGCTGGCCCGCGATTCCTTCGAGGCTCGCGCCTGGAACATAGGAGATGGGATAAGCGCCGCGCGTGTTCTCGGTCAGCGCGTCGCTCGCATAGTTCGGCTCGCGCGTGTCCTTGTCGAGCACCACGTTTTCGAGCACCGCCGCCCATTGCGACACGGCGTGATAGATGCCGGGCTCGTTCTCCTTCGAAAGCTTGATGACTTTCGCGTAGCAGCCGCCTTCGAAGTTGTAGAGGCCGTTCTTCGACCAGCCGTGCTCGTCGTCGCCGATAAGGGTGCGCAGCGGATCGGTGGAGAGCGTCGTCTTGCCCGTGCCGGAAAGGCCGAAGAACACGGCCGCGTCGCCCGCCTTGCCCTCGCTGACGGAGCAGTGCATCGGCAGCACGCCTTCCGGCGGCAGCACGTAATTAAGATAGGAGAAGACGGACTTCTTGATCTCGCCCGCATACGATGTGCCGCCGATGAGAATCAGGCCGCGCGTGAAATCGCAGGCGATGACCGTTTCGCTGCGCACGCCGTAGCGCGCCGGATCGGCCTTGAAGCTCGGCAGATCGATGATCGTGAGCTTCGGCGTGAAGGTGCGAAGCTGGTCCGGTGTCGGGTTGATCAGAAGATGATTGATGAAGAGCGCGTGCCACGCATATTCCGCGAAAACGCGAACCGAAACGCGATGGTCCTCGGAGGCGCCACCGAACAGATCCTGCACGAAAAGGTTCTTCTCGGCCGCGTGCGCCAGGAAATCCTTGTGGAGAAGATCGAACTGTTCGGTCGAGATCGCCTTCGAGTTGTCCCACCAGACGGTGCCTTCCGTCTCGGCGTTCCGCACGATGAATTTGTCCGCTGCCGACCGTCCCGTATGCAGGCCCGTCACCGTCGCGAAAGCGCCCGTGGCCGTAACCTGACCCTCGCCGCGGCGAATCGCCTGTTCGTAAAGGGCCGCCACGGACCCGTTATGAAGTACTGCCCGCTGGAGATCCGGCGCCGCCAATTGATTGGAAGGGGAAGAGGAATTTGAGGAAGGCACTTTCATCTCCAGGGCATCAAGGTTGAATTTCAAAGCGAGCGGTCTCGCAAAAACGCGGGTCAGGATAACACCTGAACGCCCGCACGGTAACAGTCCACCGCTCCTGACGCTGTACTTTGCTCAATTTTCGCGCTTCGCAATCGGTCAAACTAACGCGGGGCTGATTGACCAAAAAAACTTGACTGCTACTTTTTGTCCTCGTGCTAGCCGTCAATGACGTTAACGAAACCTTAAATGGAAAATTGACTGCAGCTCCGCAATTCCGCCATCATGGAACGGTGGGTTGGTTGCGCTTTATGATTTTTTCTGCATAGAGGTATTTCGGCAACAGAAACTTTACCGGCAAACAGAAAGCAACCTTGGATCGCTGATGCCCACAATCGCTCTCGTCGACGACGACCGTAACATCCTGACTTCGCTGCGGATGCTTCTGGAGGCGGAAGGATACAAGATCCTGGCCTATACGGATGGCGTTTCCGCGTTCGACGGAATCACGAACGATCCGCCTGATCTCGCGATACTCGATATCAAGATGCCGCGCATGGACGGGATGGAGCTTTTGCGCCGCCTTCGCCAGAAGACCGAGATGCCTGTCATCTTCCTCACCTCGAAGGATGAGGAAATCGACGAGCTGTTCGGCCTCAAGATGGGCGCGGACGATTTCATCCGCAAACCCTTCTCCCAGCGTCTGGTCGTCGAGCGTGTTCGTGCGATCCTGCGCCGTAGCGCCCCGCGCGAGGCTCAGGCGCAGGTGGAGGATTCGTCGAAGATCATCGAGCGCGGCAAGCTCAAGCTCGATCCCGAACGCCACACCTGCATCTGGGACGGCAAGCAGGTCACGCTCACCGTGACGGAGTTCCTGATCCTTCAGGCGCTCGCGACGCGCCCCGGCGTCGTCAAAAGCCGCGACGCGCTGATGGACGCCGCCTACGACGATCAGGTCTATGTCGACGACCGCACCATCGACAGCCACATCAAGCGCCTCAGGAAGAAGTTCAAGGTGGCCGACAACAATTTCGATGTCATCGAAACGCTGTACGGTGTGGGTTATCGCTTCAAGGAATAGCACGCGGCGTTGCGGTCGTTCTGAAAAGATGAGAGTCTGCTGCTGCAATGAGACGCGGCGCCGGACAGGTGTTCCGGCCGCGTCAGATCTTTCGGACCCGGGTTGAAAATGGTCCTCGATATGTCCCGGTGGTGGGAAGCGGCGAGCGTCAGGCGGCCGGGCCGCGCGCTTCGTCTGCGTTTGCTGCGCGCCGGGCGGCATCTTTTCAGCCGCTACCGATTCAACAGCATCACCCGCCGCATCATCGTCATCAACATCGTCGGCGTGGCCGTTCTGGTGAGCGGCATCCTGTACCTGAACCAGTACCGCGTGAAGTTCATCGGCACCCGTGTCGAGAACCTTACGACGCAGGCGCAGATCATCGCCACGGCGATCGCGCAGACAAGCAAGAACGGCGGTGATACGGCCTATGGCTCGCGCGCGGACGACAGGCTGGCGGCGTCCTCGGGGCTGTCCAATCCCGACCTCTCATTTCGTGTCGACCCGGAGGTCGTCTCGCCGATGCTGCGCGATCTGGTCGGGCCGACGAAGACGCGGGCGCGCGTTTTCGACCCTTACGGCACGCTCATCTCCGACAGCCTGAACCTTTATACGCGCGCTCCCGCAAGCCGTGCAGCCGACGGCGGCGTGTCGCAAGGCGATCCCGACTTCTTCAGCACGATCTGGGCGTGGCTTCGCGGCCAGTTCTGGACGTCCGATCTGCCGATCTACAAGGAGTTCGGCGCGGACGGAAAGTCCTACGAGGAAGTTCGCGTCGCGCTCGCGGGCAGTCTGGCGCCGCTTATCCGCGTGAGCGAGTCCGGCGACATCGTGATATCCATCGCCGTGCCGATCCAGCGCGATTCCGCCACGCTCGGGGCGCTCCTCCTCACGGCGCAGGGCGGGGACATCGACGACATGATCGCCCGCGACCGGCTTCAGATCGTCGAGGTGGCGGCGCTTGTCGCCGTGGTGACCGCGATCCTGTCGCTGCTCCTCGCGAGCACCATCGCCGAACCGATGCGCCGCCTTGCGGTCGCCGCAGAACGCGTCCGCCGCAACATCAAGAACCGCGAGCAGATCCCCGACTTCAGCGACCGTCCGGATGAGATCGGCCATCTCTCGCGCGCTTTCCGGGACATGACGAACGCGCTTTACTCGCGGCTCGACGCCATCGAAAGCTTCGCCGCGGACGTCTCGCACGAGCTGAAAAATCCCCTGACGTCGCTCAGAAACGCGGCGAGTTTGCTGCCGCGGGTGAAGAATGACGAGGACCGCGACAAGCTCGTCGAAATCATCAAGCACGATGTGCGCCGTCTCGACCGTCTCATCACGGATATTTCGGACGCTTCCCGGCTCGACGCGGAACTCGCGCGCGAGATGGCGAAGCCAGTCGATATGGCCAAGCTGCTGCAAACGCTGTGCGAAATTCAGCGGGAGGTCCGCCGTGAAAGCGGCATCGGCATCGTGCTCAATGTGGAGGGATGCGCGACCGAAAAGGACTTCGTCGAGACGCGTCGCTTCATCGCGAACGGCAATGACAGCCGCTTGAGCCAGGTGATCGCGAACCTCCTCGACAACGCGATCTCCTTCTCGCCGAAGAACGGCTCGATCTATGTCAGCGCGCGAAGACTGCCGAAAAAGGACGAAATCGAGATCAGCGTGGAGGACGAGGGCCCCGGCATACGCGATGAGAACCTCGAAAAGATCTTCGAGCGCTTCTACACGGACCGCCCTGAATCGTTCGGCCAGAATTCCGGGCTCGGGCTCAACATCTCGCAGCAGATCGTGAAAGCGCATGGCGGGCACATCTGGGCAGAGAACCGGACCTCACCGAAGCCCTTGAACCCGAATCGCCCGGCATGGGGCGGTGCGGCCGCGCGTACTCCCGTCCCGACGCGGGAGGAGGCGTTCGCCTGCGGAGTGAAGGAACGTTACAGCTGGGGCGCGCGCTTCGTGATCCGCCTGCCCGCCTGCCCGCTGGAATGAGGCGCTGATGGATGGGATCGTCGTTCACGGAACATGTGTTGCGCTCGGCGGAGCGGCGGCGCTCCTGCGCGGCGCATCGGGCGCGGGCAAATCGGACCTCGCGCTTCGTTTCCTGTTTTTGCCGGGCGACGCGCTTGGCGTCAGGCCTCGGCTCGTCGCCGACGATGGCGCGCGCCTTCGCCGCGTCGATGGCGAAATTCACGCGACCTCTCCCGAGACCATAGCCGGGAAGATGGAAGTCCGCACTCTCGGCATCGCCAATCTTCCACCGCCCTTGATCGAAGGCACCGCGCATCTGCGGCTTCTCGTCGACCTGGGCGCCGTGGGCGATCTGCCTCGTTTCCCCGAAAGCATCGATTGGGAAGACGTTCTGGGGGTTGCCGTCCGCCGGATCGCGCTCGACCCGTTCGAGATGTCCTCACCGATGAAACTCGCGCTTGCGCTGCAAGGACGCTTCGAGGATGACGGCAGGTAACCGACTTTGTCCACTTTAGAACGTATATAGAGCTTGAACGTTAATTCGATGCGCTTCAGAATGAATCCAGCTGATAGATTACCGCGCGAGCCTTTGGAAAGACGATGATTGGCCTTGTCATTGTAACGCACGGCAATCTGGCAAGGGAATTTGTTTCCGCGCTTGAACACGTGGTCGGCCCGCAGCAGCAGATCGCTGCAATATCGATAGCCCCCAACGACGACATGGAAGAGCGGCGAAACGCCATCCTCGCCGCCGCCAGGAAAGTCGAGAGCGGAGACGGCGTCATCATCCTGACGGACATGTTTGGCGGAACTCCTTCCAACCTCGCGATTTCGGTGATGGAAGCGGGGTCCGTCGAGGTGATTGCGGGTGTGAACCTTCCGATGCTCGTCAAGCTCGCACGCATCCGTGAGGAAGTTACTCTTGCGGACGCGCTCAAACAGGCGCAGGAAGCCGGTCGTAAATATATCCACGTCGCGAGCCTTGTGCTCAGCGCGCAGTAAAGCGGCCTCTCGCATGACAATGCCAAAGACCTCGGCACGGCAAACACCGCGAATCCTCGGCGCGGATGGCATCTATCAATGCCTCGCCGAAGTCACCATCGTGAACAAGCGCGGTCTTCACGCGCGCGCTTCTGCCGCTTTCGTCAAGGCCGCCGAGAAGTTCGACGCGGAAGTTACGGTTACGAAGGACGACCAGAAGGTGAGCGGCAGTTCGATCATGGGCCTGATGATGCTGGGCGCCGGACCGGGCACGATCCTTTCCATCGAGACGGAGGGATCGGAGGCCGAGGAAGCGCTCGAAGCGCTGACCGCGCTCGTCGAAGCAGGCTTCCACGAGACGGACTGATCTCCTCTGATTTTACGCAGGCGAAGCCAAGGCGTTTTCGCTTCTCTCCGAATCGCAAAATCGCGCGGCGCCTGGTGTCGAGACAGGAAACCGGTTCCCCTTGCGCTACCCGTTCGCCTCGCTCTCATCGTCATCCTCATCGGGCGTGGCGGGGATCGCGTAGACGCCGCCGAGCCAGCGGTGAAGGTCGACGTCCGCACAGCGCCGCGAGCAAAACGGCTTGTATTCCGGCACTTGCGGATGCAACCCGCAGATGACGCACAGAGAGCGGTCAGCCTCGCCGTCGGTCAATCGATCACCCATCCGGCGCCTATGAGTTCGTCCGTATCGGCAAATGACATCTCCTCGCCGTTGGCACGGTCGACGATTCTCGCACGTCTCGCGAGCCAGTTCTCGATCGACAGGGTTGCGAAACGGCCATCGATGTTTTTCAGAGCAAGAAAATCGGCGGCAGGCAGCGCTTCGAACTCATCGAGGGCTGCTCTGGTTGCGCTTTCGGCGTCTTCGGACCACCGCGCCCGTTCCTTATCCATTTCGATCATTCCCGTGCGCAGCTACCGATTTTCCTTTCGCGCTCTCAAAGCGAGTCGACGTCCGCGCGATTGAGCCAGTTGAAATAAACGGGAAAACCCTCGCCGGTCAGAAGTTGCACCACCTCGATCAGCGGGAGCCCGACGACGTTGGTATAGGAGCCGACGATCTTCTGCACGAACGCGCCTGCAATCCCCTGGATTGCGTAACTGCCCGCCTTGCCGCGCCATTCGCCGCTGGCAAGGTAGCTGTCAAGCTCCTCCGCCGACAGGCGCTTGAAACGGACGCGCGTTTCGACGGTCCGCATTTTCACGGAGCCTGTATCCGTGATGAGGCAAACAGAGGTGAAGACGCGATGCGAGCGGCCCGAGAGCGTTTGAAGGGCGGCGGCAGCCTCATTGAGAAAATCCGGCTTGCCGATGATCTTGCGATTGACGGCGACGACCGTATCGGCGGCGAGAACGAAGGCCCCGGCGAGGTTCGGCTCTCGCTCCAGCCTCTCCCTGGCGGTGAGGGCCTTCTGCCGTGCAAGCCGCTGAGCATAGGAGCGGGGAGCCTCGCCTTTTTTCGGCGTCTCATCGATGGACGCCGGACGAAGCGCGTCTGGTTCAATGCCAACCTGCTCAAGAAGAGCAAGGCGGCGAGGCGAGGCGCTGGCCAGAACGAGAAGCTTGCGCGCAGCCGATTGCACGGCGGCGGAATGGCCACGTTCTTCAGGTTGTTGCTTCAGGGCCGTTCCCCTATTTGAAGCGATAAGTGATGCGTCCCTTGGTAAGATCATAGGGCGTCATCTCGACCAAAACCTTGTCCCCGGCAAGCACACGGATGCGGTTCTTCCGCATGCGCCCGGCGGTGTGCGCTATGATTTCGTGGCCGTTGTCGAGCTTCACCCGGAACGTCGCATTGGGGAGAAGTTCGCTTATGATACCAGGAAATTCCAGTAGTTCTTCTTTCGACATAACTCCTGCCAATGAAATGCCGCTGCGCTTTCAAAACGCCATCTAAGCCGGATGTGCGTCTTGAGATTACGAAGAGAAACGCAGCGATCTGTGAATGTGCCGGAGAATGGCCGCTCGGGACGCCAAAATCAAGACGGATCGGCTGCTGCACTCCATGGACGGTTGAAAACAAGTCTTCACCGGCGCGCTTGACGTCACATCGGCTCCCCGCGAATGTGGCGCGGTCCTGCAATCCCTCGGCCCAACCGGCGAAACGAGACGAACCTCTCATCGTGATCGAAACCTCCCCGAAGGAGCGCGCGTGTTGAACGCCTCCTCCCGTCTCGGCGTGATACTCGCGCTCGGCGCAACACAGACGCTGGCCTGGGCATCGAGTTATTATTTGCTGGCGATCCTCGCCGAGCCTATCGCTGCGAGCACGGGAATGTCGGTAAACGGCGTATTCGCCGCCTTTTCGTTCTCACTGCTGATTTCCGCTCTTACGGGTCCGAAAGTCGGACGCACCATCGACCGGTTCGGCGGCCGCGCGGTGCTCATGCTGTCGAACGCGTTCTTTGCCGCCGGACTTTTCCTCATGGCGGGTGCCTCGGATCGGGTTTGGGTGTGGCTCGCATGGGCGTTCATGGGGGCGGGAATGGGCTTCGGCCTCTACGACGCCGCTTTCGCGACACTTGCGCGCATCTACGGGGCGACGGCCCGGTCTGCGATCACCGGCGTAACCCTCATGGGCGGTCTCGCCAGCACGGTCGGATGGCCGTTGACCGCCTGGGGCCTTGCTGCCGTGGGGTGGCGCGAAACCTGCGTGATATGGGCGGTCGCGCATTTGTTCATCGGCGTGCCGCTCAACGCGATGCTTCCGCGCGCCGAAAGGGGTGACCGGGTCGCGCAGGCCGATCCGGCGCCGAAGATCGAAATCGACCGGACGATGATCCTGCTCGGCTTTGCCTTTGCGGCGGGCTGGACCATTTCCACGGGAATGGCCGCTCACCTCCCGCGCCTGTTGCAGGATCTCGGGGCGACGGGCACGCAGGCCATCGCCGCCGGGATGCTGATCGGGCCCGCGCAGGTTGGTGCTCGCATAGCCGAGGCGACCTTGTTCAAGCGCGCCCATCCTCTCACCTCCGCGAGGCTGTCGGCCGGGTTGCATCCGCTCGGGGTTGCGCTTCTGTTTTTCGGCCTGCCTGGCATCGCAATGTTCGCCATTCTCCACGGCGCGGGGAACGGCATTCTCACCATCGCGAGAGGAACCGTGCCGCTCGCGCTCTATGGTTCCGAAAACTACGGCTACCGGCTCGGCATCCTCGGCGTACCGTCGAGAATGGCGCAGGCCGCTTCGCCTCTGCTTTTCGGTCTGCTCATGGAATGGCTGGGCGCCGGCACCTTCGCCGTTTCCGCCTCGATCGGGCTTGCCGCTGCGACAGCGTTTTGCCTTATCCGCACCGCCCCTGCCGGACGCGACGGCGAGGAGCCCGGCCAGTCGACTTCGCCGCGGTAGAAACCGGCGCTGTCCGGCCCAGCCGGCCCGGCGAAAGGCGGCTGCGTCGGCCGGACAACCGGCCCGGTTTCTACCGCGGCAATGCCGTAGATCGGACGCCCTAATAGAGCGGCCCGACGCCGTTCAGGAAGATATTGAAGCCGATCTTGAATGTACTGACCGACATGTCGTTGTGGAACTGATTGTCATCGAAGTTGAACGTACTGTCTCCGAAGTCGAAGTAAAGATACTCCGCCTTGATGGACCAGCGCGGGCTCACCTGATATTCGAGACCGCCGCCGAGCGTCCATCCGGTGAACGTGCCGCTCGACTGACGCAGCGCGGCGATGCCATCCGTCACGAGCGTCACATTGGTTTCGCCCGTGTAGAAGGCAAACCCGCCCTTGAGATAGATCAGCGCGGCGCCGTAGAGAAAGCCGCCTCGCACCGTGACGTCGCCATACCAGCCGCCATCCGATGACACCGACAGAACGCTCGCCGGGACCGTATTGATTGCGAAACTCTTGCTCGCATCATTGCCGAGGCCACCGATGTCGCCCTCGATGCCCCAGAGAAAATTGCCGATCGGGATGTTGTAGCCGAGCTGAAGGCCGCCCAGAAAACCGGACCCGTCCACGGTTCGGTCAGACAGGACGGTCGATGTGCCGTTGATGAAGACCACGTTGCTGGCAGTGTCGATCGAGGACCAGGCGCCGCCGATATTGCCGCCGATATAGAAACCCTGCCAGAGTGGGATGGGTAAGACGGGCTGAGGGGGATAGGGATCCTTGTATCCGCCATAGCCTCCGCCATAATACGGATCGGCCGCATGGGCCGTTTGGGTCGCGAGGATCAAACCGAGAGCGGCCCCACCAACTGACTTTACAACTGACATAACTTTCCCGCTTACGTTGCCACAGAGAAGCTTTACACGTTACTGAAAAAGCTGTGGCATTAACGAAACCGCAACGCAAGCGTGTGCTTTCGCCGGGCACAGCCGAAGCGTGAACAGCTTGTGGAAAAGCAGAGCGGTGCGCACCTCAAGTCC
This sequence comes from Rhodomicrobium lacus, assembly GCF_003992725.1. Taxonomy (NCBI): domain Bacteria; kingdom Pseudomonadati; phylum Pseudomonadota; class Alphaproteobacteria; order Hyphomicrobiales; family Hyphomicrobiaceae; genus Rhodomicrobium; species Rhodomicrobium lacus. The sequence goes on from NZ_RZNF01000017.1 coordinate 18,769, forward strand.
TTGAAGTAACGACCTTATTTCCGGCTGTTTCTTCAAGGTCACAGCTTCTGCGGGATTACACCTCAAGCGTGTGGGCAGGGAGTGCCGCATTGCTCGCGTTCGGCTCCACGGGCGGAAGCGCCCCTTCGTTAACCATCTCCGCGAGCTTCCTCCGCGCCTCCTCCGCTTCCTGCTGACGCATCCAGAGGGCGGCATAAAGCCCCCTCGCTTCAAGCAGCGAGGCATGCGTTCCGCGCTCGACGATGCGGCCCTTGTCCAGCACGAGGATCGTATCGGCCCCGACGACCGTCGAAAGCCGGTGCGCGATGACGAGCGTGGTTCGGCCTTTCGCAACGCTGTCGAGCGCCGACTGGATTTCCTTTTCCGTGAAGCTGTCGAGCGCGGATGTCGCCTCGTCGAGAATGAGGATCGGCGGCCCCTTGAGGATCGTGCGCGCGATGGCGACGCGCTGCTTCTCGCCGCCGGACAGCTTCAGCCCGCGCTCGCCGACCATCGACTTGTAGCCCTGCGGAAGCTGCTTGATGGAGCCGTCGATCTGCGCCATGCGCGCGGCCTCTCGCACTTCGGCGTCCGTCGCGTCGACGCGGCCATAACGGATGTTGTACTCGATGGTGTCGTTGAAGAGCACGGTGTCCTGAGGAACGATGCCGATCGCGGCGCGCAATGAGTCCTGTGTGACGTCGCGCACATCCTGCCCGTCGATGGTGATGCGCCCCGTCTTCACGTCATAGAAGCGGTAGAGCAGCCGCGAAATCGTCGACTTGCCCGCGCCGGACGGCCCGACGAGCGCCACCATGTGCCCGGGCGGTACCTCGAAATCGACGCCCCGCAGGATCGGGCGGACGCCGTCATAGCTGAACGCGACGTTTTCGAAGCGAATCGCGCCCGCGCCCGCGATGAGCGGCTTTGCGCCCGGCTTGTCCTTCACCTCCGGCTTCTCGCCGATGAGTTCGAAAAGGGCTTCGATATCCACGAAGGCTTGCTTGATCTCGCGATAGATGACGCCCATCAGGTTGAGCGGCTGGTAAAGCTGGATGAAGACCGCGTTGATGAGCACGAAATCGCCCACCGTCATCGCGCCCGTCGCAACGCCGTGCGCCGAAAGCGCCATCGCGACCGCCAGACCCGCCGTGAAGATGACGGTCTGTCCAAAGTTCAGCGCGGCGAGCGAAGTCGCGGTCTTGATGCTGGCCCGCTCGTAGCGCTGCATGGAGCGGTCGAAGCGGTCCGCCTCCCAGCGCTCGTTGCCGAAATATTTCACCGTCTCGTAATTGAGAAGGCTGTCGACCGCCTTTGTCGTCGCGTCGGTGTCGGCCTCGATATATTCGCGGCGGATCGCGATCCGCTTCTCGCTGACCGCGATGCTGTACCACGTATAAAGTGCGATCATCGCCAGCACGATGGCAACAAAGGGCCAGCCGAAATACCAGCCGAAGAGCACGCACACGAAAAGCACTTCCAGGATCGTGGGCACGAGATTCAAGATACCCATGCGAATGATGAGGTCGACCGCGATCTTGCCACGGTCGAAAACGCGCGTGAGGCCGCCCGTCTTCCGGTCGAGATGGAAGCGAAGCGACAGGTCGTGCACATGGCGGAAGGCGCTCGTCGTCAGCGCGCGTGTCGCGTTCTGCTCGATGGGTGCGAACAGCATGTCGCGAAGTTGCTGAAACCCGGTCATGGAAACGCGCGCGCCCGCATAGGCGAGCGTCATGAAAAGCGGCACCGCTGCGATCGCCCACGCCGCTTGCGCGCCGTCCGTCTTCGGCATGGCCGTCAGCGCGTCGACTGCATATTTGTAGGTGACGGGCATGAGGACGGTCACGACCTTGGCCGCCACGAGCGCCAGCGCAGCCAGCACAAGCTTCACCTTCAGATCGGCGCGCCCCTTCGGCCACGCGAACGGCAGAAGATAGCGAATGATGGCTTTATGGTCGGTCTTGCCGTGTTTTTCTGGCGGGACGGATCGCGATGCGTGGTGATGCAAAAAAGGCCTCGTTGACGGAGAAGCCGGAACTTCGGGGTTCGGCGGGTGTATGGCTGCGGCGGCGTCTTCTCTCCATATAGGCGGATTCCCGTTCGGGGGCGAGGCCCGCAGCTTTAAGCGGCGGGCAAGTTCCGGGCTGGTAAGCTCATGAAAAGACACGCTCAGGATGTGGTAGCGGCGGTATGAAGGCAGTGAAAATGAAGCGTTTGTGTGTTTATTGCGGCTCCGGCTCCGGGCGCGATCCGCGCTTTCTCGATGCGGCGAAAACGCTTGGCCGCACGATGGCCGAGGCGGGGATCGGCCTTGTATATGGCGGCGGCGGAAACGGGATGATGGGCACGGTCGCCCAGACGGTCATCGACAATGGCGGCCACGTCACCGGCATCATTCCGGCCTCGCTCCTTCAAATCGAGAACGCGCTCGAAACGATCAGCGAGCGCTACGTCACCAACGGCTTTCACGAGCGCAAGATGCTCATGTTCAACCTGTCCGACGGGTTCGTGGCCCTGCCCGGTGGCGTCGGCACGCTGGAAGAACTCGTCGAACAGCTCACCTGGACGCAGCTCGGCCATCACGACAAGCCCGTGTTCATCGTGAACACAGCGGGCTATTGGGATCTGCTGCTGGCCCTGTTCGACCGGATGCGCGAACAGCTGTTCATCCGGCCCGGCCTCGACACGCGCTATATCGTGGTTGAAAAGGCTGAGGATGTCGTGCCGCTGTTCCTCAAGCATCGCCCGTCGAAGAAGGCGCCGGCGCCGAAGCTCATCAGAGCCTGACCCGCTGGGGTCTCATATTCTGGAGCCTGACTCGCTTGGGCGGGCAGCGAGGCCCCTCGCGCCTCGCTTCTCCAACGGCGCTCGTTGTATTTGGCCAGCCACAAGTCGCGGGATGAGCGCATGAAGGCGCGGGTCATGCCTAAATGCCGCTTTTCTTTTCAAAAAATCTGATGTTTATTCTTGCTGTTGAAACTAAGTTTCCGCTTTTGCGTGGTGTTGTGCGTAGCCATGGCGAACTGTTTCGAAGAAAGCCCGCTTTTCGAACTCCTGACCCTTGAAGCGGATGCGAGTGTTCCGCCGCCTCAACCCCCGCGCCCCACGCCGCATTACTGGGGCCATCGCGACCGTCTGCGGAAGCGTTTCCTTGAGGGTGGGGCCGCGTCGCTGCCGGATTACGAACTTCTGGAACTGGTGCTCTTCCGCGCCATTGCGCGGCGGGACGTGAAGCCGCTTGCAAAGCAACTCCTCGCGCGGTTCGGCTCGTTCGGGGAGGTGATGAACGCTCCGCGCGAGCGATTGCTCGAAGTCGAAGGCGTGACCGAGGCCGTCGTCACCGAGTTCCGCATCGTGCAGGCGGCGGCGCTGCGCACGGCGCAGGGAGAGGTGAAAAAGCGGCCGATACTGGCTTCGATGTCGACGGTTCTCGATTATCTCCGCTCGGCAATGGCGTTCGAGGATCGCGAGCAGTTCCGCATCCTGTTTCTCGACCGGCGCAACAAGCTGATCGCCGACGAGGTGCAGTCGCGCGGCACTGTCGACCATACGTCCGTTTACACGCGCGAGGTGGTGAAGCGCGCGCTCGAACTGTCGGCTTCCGCCATCATCCTCGCGCACAATCACCCGTCGGGCGATCCGACGCCATCCCGCGCCGATATCGACATGACAAGGGAAATCGCCGAGGTCGGCCAGAAGCTCGGCGTCACGGTACACGACCACATCATCCTTGGCCGCGACGGCCATCTCAGCCTGAAGTCGTTCGGCGCTTTCTGACCGGCACGCATCCAGAATTGACACGCGCAAGGCAATCCCCGGTGCGCGCGGAAAGCGAGCCCGATTTCCAATCAGCCGGTCTTGAGGCGTCCGATCTGATTGGATCGCAATCAGATTGGGTAACGGTCTCTTCTTGCAGTTCAGAGACGGCTTCATCGATCGGGTTGAACCAACCCGATCGATGAAGC
>NZ_RZNF01000018.1 GCF_003992725.1 Rhodomicrobium lacus
GGATTGGGACGCCGGGTGACGGGGCGGCGGCGCGCCTCCTTCCCCTGGCAGGGATTTCGAGCGCCGCAAGGCGAATGTTGCGCGATCATCGGGCGGTCTTTGTGGAGGCCGGGATCGGGTTTGCGACAATGCTGGGTTGCGGCTGGAGCGATGAGGGCTGTTGCTGCCATCACGAGAAGATCGCGCCGGTTCGAGGTCTTCTCTCTTATCGAAGACATGCATGTCGCATCCCTTCATGGGCGCGTTTGGTCTCTCATTCTACGTCTCGGTTAGCCTGTTTGTCGCTCCGATACCGCCGAAACGCTGCGCATACCGAGGTGGCGTGTCTGCCATCTGCGCACGCTCATCCTGCGGCGTGCAGAAGCGTGATCTGCGCGAAAAATCCGCCCTGTTTTGCGTCGTTCGCGTCGATCCGCAGGAGAGTAAGCGCGGCTGAAAGCGGCCCGCTAGTGGGCCCGCTTTCACACATCTTGCCATCACTTTCTATGGGGGGATGAGCCTTTTCGCGAGGGTTTGCTTCCCGGCGGGGAAAAATGCTAGAAAGGTGCTAGACGTTTTCTAGCATTTCGCAACGTTTTCATTCTAGTACTTTTCTAGCATCATTCAGATCGCGGCGGTTATTCCTTCTAGCAAAATGCTAGAAGGAGCGGCATCCGATCTGCAATAACGAAGTTGGCGAAAGGTGCTAGAAAAGGCAGCGAACTTCGATCCCAGAATGCCACCTGAAAATACGGGTCGACCATCGGCGCGACCCACCAGCGAAGACAGATCTCATCGAGACGGGCCCGCCTTCCGAATGCGATCTTGAGTTGTGATCGGTCCCCATGAGCTGGCCTCCGGCACCCAATCTCGGGCTCCTCCACATGAGTGACATGGGCCAAATAAGCCGGATCAATCCTTATGTAGAAATGTGCCTACATTCTCTCGTTGCCGTCCCCGCCACTGCGATGTAGTATCGTAACATCGAACGCGAGTTGGAGTGCAGCCCATGGATCGCATGATGTCCAGTCGGGAATTCAACCAGAACCCGAGTGAAGCGAAGCGGGCCGCCGAGGACGGGCCTGTGATCGTTACCGATCGGGGCGTGCCCGCCTTCGTCCTGATCAAGTACGACGCTTTTCGTCGCCTTGCCGGCGAGCATGGCGGCTCGCTTCTCGATCTCCTGCGGCAGGATGGGCCGGACGCCGATTTCGACTTCGAGCCGGCCCGCCTCGACGACTTCGCACCGGCGAACCTCGGCTGATGTTCCTCCTCGACACGAACGTCCTATTGGAGCTGCGCCGGCCGGAGAGGGCGAATGTCGGCCTCGCGGCATGGGCCGCCAGCGCTTCGCCCGAGGAGCTGTTCATCTCCGCGATCACCCTTTTCGAGATCGAGCTTGGCGTTGCCCAGGCCGAACGCAAGGATGCAACCAAGGGAGCGATCCTGCGCGCCTGGATCGTTGCGCAGGTGGTCCCCGGCTTTCAGAACCGGATCGTTCCCGTCGACGTCGACGTCGCCCGGCGTTGCGCCGGGCTGCATGTGCCCGATCCGCGTCCGCAGCGCGACAGTTTGATTGCGGCGACCGCGCTCGTCCACCGCCTGATCGTGGTCACGCGCAACGTCCGCGACTTCGAGCCGATGGGCGTTCCGCTGCTCAACCCCTGGATCGATTGATGAGCGAACCGCTCGCTTGGATCGCTCGAAGCATAGGCCCGATCGCTATCAGCTATCCGCCTCATCGCTTGCGTCGAGCGAGGCCCGGAAGCTCCGCTCGACCCACTCGACGACGGAGATCCCCTCTACTTCGGCAGCCCGTGCCACGGCGTCCTTCAGCTCCAGAGCGATGCGCACGTTGAACTGGGACTGCGGACCCTTCGGCCTGGCCTCGCCCGCGCGCCGGATGAGCCGGCCGCTTGCTCTCGGAG
>NZ_RZNF01000020.1 GCF_003992725.1 Rhodomicrobium lacus
CCGTTGGTGTTCGAAACGCCGTTGACGTTCGACAGGCCATTCACATTCGCAACGCCGTTCACATTGTCAAAGCCGTTCGTGTTCGACACGCCGTTCACGTTCGACAGACCGTTCACGTTGGCGACGCCGTTCACGTTGCTGAGGCCGTTGGTGTTCGAAACGCCGTTGACGTTCGAAAGGCCGTTCACATTCGCAATGCCGTTCAC
>NZ_RZNF01000021.1 GCF_003992725.1 Rhodomicrobium lacus
GTGGCACCCGTAGCACCCGTAGCACCCGTGGCACCCGTAGCACCCGTAGCACCCGTGGCACCGGTAGCACCGGTAGCACCCGTGGCACCCGTGGCACCCGTAGCACCCGTAGCACCGGTAGCACCTGTGGCACCCGTAGCACCCGTAGCACCCGTGGCACCCGTGGCACCCGTAGCACCCGTAGCACCCGTGGCACCTGTGGCACCCGTAGCACCCGTAGCACCCGTAGCACCCGTAGCACCCGTGGCACCTGTGGCACCCGTGGCACCCGTAGCACCCGTGGCACCGGTAGCACCCGTAGCACCCGTGGCACCCGTGGCACCGGTCTCACCGGGATCGCCCGTGGCACCCGTGGCTCCAGTTGCACCCGTGGCACCCGTCGCTCCGGTCGCACCGGTATCGCCCGTGGCACCCGTCGCTCCAGTTGCACCGGTATCACCCGTGGCACCCGTCGCTCCGGTTGCTCCGGTGTCGCCCGT
>NZ_RZNF01000023.1 GCF_003992725.1 Rhodomicrobium lacus
ACCGGAGCGACGGGTGCCACGGGTGATACCGGTGCGACCGGAGCCACGGGTGCCACGGGCGATACCGGAGCAACCGGAGCGACGGGTGCCACGGGTGATACCGGTGCAACCGGAGCGACGGGTGCCACGGGCGATACCGGTGCGACCGGAGCGACGGGTGCCACGGGTGATACCGGTGCAACTGGAGCCACGGGTGCCACGGGTGATACCGGTGCAACCGGAGCGACGGGTGCCACGGGTGATACCGGTGCGACCGGAGCCACGGGTGCCACGGGCGA
>NZ_RZNF01000024.1 GCF_003992725.1 Rhodomicrobium lacus
GCACCGGTATCACCCGTGGCACCCGTCGCTCCGGTTGCTCCGGTGTCGCCCGTGGCACCCGTCGCTCCGGTTGCTCCGGTGTCGCCCGTCGCACCCGTGGCTCCGGTCGCACCCGTTTCACCTATGCCTGTGGCACCTGTTGCGCCGGTAGCTCCGGTGTCACCCGTCGCGCCGGTAGCACCCGTGGCACCTGTAGCGCCCGTAGCACCGTTCTGGCCGTTCTGACCGTTCTGGCCATTCTGACCGTTCTGGCCGTTCTGACCGTTCTGGCCATTTTGGCCTGTAGCACCCGTAGCACCCGTGGCACCGGTTGCGCCGGTAGCGCCTGTAGCACCGGTTTCACCCGCGCCCGTGGCACCTGTCGCGCCCGTTGCACCGGTAGCACCCGTAGCACCGGCCGGACCCGTCGGACCACCTTCAGGACCCGTTGCACCGGTATCACCCGTTGCGCCGGTATCGCCCGTGGCACCCGTGGCTCCAGTTGCACCGGTAGCGCCGGTAGCGCCGGTAGCGCCGGTTGCGCCGGTTGCGCCGGTAGCACCCGTGGCACCGACTTCGCCGGTAGCACCTGTGGCACCTGTGGCACCCGTAGCGCCCGTTGCGCCGGTATCGCCCGTGGCTCCAGTTGCACCGGTTGCGCCTGTAGCACCGGTAGCGCCAGTTGCACCGGTAGCGCCTGTAGCGCCTGTAGCGCCGGTAGCGCCGGTTGCGCCGGTAGCACCCGTGGCACCGACTTCGCCGGTAGCACCTGTGGCACCTGTGGCACCCGTAGCGCCCGTTGCACCGGTTGCGCCTGTAGCACCCGTTGCGCCAGTTGCACCCGTAGCGCCTGTAGCACCGGTATCACCCGTAGCTCCAGTTGCACCGGTTGCGCCTGTAGCACCGGTAGCGCCAGTTGCACCTGTGGCACCGGTAGCACCCGTGGCACCGACCTCGCCTGTAGCACCTGTGGCACCCGTAGCGCCCGTTGCACCGGTTGCGCCGGTAGCGCCCGTAGCACCGGTTGCGCCCGTAGCACCTGTGGCACCTGTGGCACCGGTAGCTCCAGTTGCACCCGTGGCACCCGTAGCGCCTGTTGCACCGGTATCACCCGTAGCTCCAGTTGCACCGGTAGCGCCTGTAGCACCCGTGGCACCGGTTGCGCCGGTAGCACCTGTGGCACCCGTAGCGCCTGTTGCACCGGTGTCACCCGTGGCTCCAGTTGCGCCGGTAGCGCCCGTGGCACCAGTTGCACCGGTAGCTCCAGTTGCACCCGTGGCACCCGTAGCGCCTGTTGCACCGGTATCACCCGTAGCTCCAGTTGCACCGGTAGCGCCTGTAGCACCTGTAGCACCTGTAGCACCTGTGGCACCCGTAGCGCCCGTTGCACCGGTTGCGCCGGTAGCGCCCGTTGCACCGGTTGCGCCGGTAGCGCCCGTTGCACCGGTGGCACCCGTGGCTCCAGTTGCGCCGGTAGCGCCGGTAGCGCCGGTAGCGCCGGTAGCACCCGTGGCTCCAGTTGCGCCGGTGTCACCCGTGGCACCCGTGGCTCCAGTTGCACCGGTAGCACCTGTGGCACCCGTAGCGCCTGTTGCACCGGTGTCACCCGTGGCTCCAGTTGCACCCGTAGCACCGGTAGCGCCCGTGGCACCGGTTGCGCCGGTATCACCCGTGGCACCCGTGGCTCCAGTTGCGCCGGTAGCACCTGTGGCACCCGTAGCGCCTGTTGCACCGGTGTCACCCGTGGCTCCAGTTGCGCCGGTAGCGCCAGTTGCACCCGTGGCACCCGTTACACCGGTAGCGCCGGTGGCACCCGTGGCTCCAGTTGCACCGGTAGCGCCGGTGGCACCTGTAGCACCCGTGGCGCCGGTAGCACCGGTATCACCCGTTGCGCCTGTTGCACCCGTGGCGCCTGTAGCGCCTGTGTCACCCGTGGCTCCAGTTGCACCGGTAGCGCCGGTGGCACCTGTAGCACCCGTGGCGCCCGTTGGACCGGTGTCGCCTGTGGGACCCGTGTTTCCAGTTGCACCCGTTGGACCGGTGTCGCCCGTGGGACCCGTTGCTCCAGTTGCACCCGTGGCACCCGTTGCACCGGTGTCGCCCGTGGGACCCGTGGCTCCAGTTGCGCCTGTAGCACCCGTGGCACCTGTGGCACCGGTGTCGCCCGTGGCACCGGTAGCACCGGTAGCACCGGTGTCGCCCGTTGCGCCCGTTGGGCCGGTTACGCCGACGTCCAGAAGCGTAACGTCAAACTGCCCGCTTATTGCGGGATTTCCCTGTGTCTGGGCCGTCCCGAGCTGATTGAACACGAAGACGTTGGCTGCGGTGCCTCCCTCTGGGAGAGCGACGATGACCTTATATTGGGACGTCAGGAGAGTACCCGTCGCCAAATCAACGGCGGCGTTTGTAACTGTTGTACTACCTAACAATATAAAATCTTCACCGTCGAAGTAGTAAACGTACTCTGTAGTGCCGAGTATATCTCGACCAGCGACTTCTATTAAATCTGCCATCACCTTCACCTTTTGTTGAATTGTGCGCAACCAATAAGTGCTTTGGCGCGAACAATATAGGCGCGTCGATTACTGACAATGACATCGATAATACTGCTTAGTTGCATTTTTATGAACAGCGCTATCTTGGATAGAAAAATAATATGCTGGGTAGAGAGCGGAACGGCCTATGAGTTTGCAACTTTCATCCGCCGGAAGCTGTGCTGGCTGGGGCCGGTTGCCGCCGCGGCCAGTTCGCTGGGCTTGGCTGACTCGAGAGGGGAGACAGTTTACGGCAGCGCTCGGCCACAGCCGGATCCCGGGCGCGCTGGCATGGCCGGGTGAGCCGTGAGACGTCGAAAGCGATCGACCCCCCGGCAGAACCTGCTGAAACGTTGCGCAAGCATTACTGGAAAGGCGGGCCCCGCTTCCGATGTCCGGGGCAGTGATGGTGCCCCCTGATCTCTTCGGCCCTTGCGTATCGAGAGACAGCCGGCGACTCTGGACAGTCGACTTATGAGCTGGCCTCGGATCTTCTCGAAGCGGGGGAGGGCGGATTGCTCACGCGACTGCAGTCAAAAGGACGATTGGACTGCAGTCGCGGCTAGGTGACGAAGCCCGAGTTGGTTGCCGTCGCATCGGCAACCATAGTGCCTATGCTTTCTGGAGGTTCGCTTCCTGTATCTTCTCGCGAGCGAACTGAGCGTTGCGCTCGATACGCTCCCGGTAGCCTTCGGGCAGGTCCTTCAATTGAAGCAGCTTCTCGCTTGCTTGCAGGGACTCGGAATAATGGCCGGCCCAATAGGCCAGGACCGAGTATTCATCCAGCATTCCGTATGTATAAACCGAAGGCTCAACGAACAGGACCGCCCCTTCTGGCTTCTTGATGTCGATCCCCTGACGGGCGATCATGTAGCCTTGATGGAACTTGTTGTTCACGCGGCAGTACCTCGCCGCCGCATGCAGCGATTCGGCGCGAGTCGGGCAGACGTTGAATGCGCGCAGATAGGTGGCGAGAATGTCGGCTTCACTGTGGCCGAGTTCTTCCATGAGCCGTCCTGCGGACAGGAGCGCGATGAAAACTTCCTGCTCCCAGAACCCCAGTTCCGCCCGTTTCAGATAATTGGTGAGAGACTTGGCCTTTTCTCCGGCCGAGCGATAACTTTGCGCCAGATAGAAGGTATAGCGAGAAATCAGGAACGGGTCGCGCTCTGACACGAGTGTCCGTTCCAGAAGCTCCGCGTCGTGGAGATATTTGAGCGGGTTCTTGTTGCGGGCGCTATCGTAGAACGTCCGATTGTGAAAGCCCTTTATTATAACGCCCCAGGTGCAATGTTTTCCGGGCGATTCCAGAAATTCGTGCAGGACGCCGCGATATCTGAACCCGATGTTGTTCCGGAACAAGATGGGACGCTGATTGATGATCCCGCCATTGTAGGTCGGAACCTGGTAGAAATCGCGATCGAGGGAGCGCTTGAAGCCCTCGAGGTCGACGCCTTCCTCGATTTCGAGAGCTTCGTCAGCATCGATCATCAGGCAGTAATCGATGTCTTTGTATTTGCGAAGCTCGGTCAGCGCGAACGTTCTGTTCCATGCAAAATCGCGCCACGGCTCTTCGATGACGACGCCCCTGATGTTGTTGTCTTTCAGAAACCTGCGGATGACATCCTGAGTGCCATCGGTCGAACCGGTATCGACGACAAGAACGAAGTCGACAAGGCGCGTCGCGCTTGCAAGACAACGCTCGATGCAGTGCGCCTCGTTTTTGGCAATCAGGCAGAGCCCGATTGTCTTCAAGGTTGCCTGGGGCTCGGAAGCAGTTCCGAACGGTGTTTGTTGTCTTCTCAACGTATCCTCCTGCCGGATTTGAAACCACTTCATGCGCGCGCTCTGGCTTTGTGCCGTCTTGGTACGAACGGTGAGTGGAACCGCCAGCGTGAAATCACTGGACAAATCCCTTGAGCAATTGGCGACAGCCGACGCCGCTCGAAGTGGGCGTTTTGCAACAGACGCAATTTGATCTTGAAGGCCTTGTGGCCGTGCTGACGAAGCAACTCTGAGCGGTACTGACTACGCCGCTTCTACCATAGATAGGATGTAGAAAAGGTAAACCACCTAAAATTGCAAATTATTGGTGCGGCAGGGTTGGCGCAAGTATCAATAAAACCCAGTATCTAACCAGGTTGAGTGTCCCGCCAATACTGAGCCTAAACCTAAGATCACGATAGGTTGAGTAAAGTCTGGGCGCCGTTGCGAACCGCAAGGGTCGACTCTGCGTCTCTACTCTTGCATTATAAGCCTGTTCCGGAGGATGCGGCTTGGAGCTGCAAGCTTGGGAGGTGGTTGGACTGATATTCAGGCAATAGCCCGACGCGCTGATCGGGAGGCAAGAAATCAGGTTCCAAAGCCATGACCATCAACGTGACCACCAGCTCCATCCTGCCAACCGGCGTGAATCTCGGCTCCGGCAAGGACTATCGGGCCGACTATTTCAATATCGACATCGACAACAGCTGGTCGCCCGATGCGGTGGTAGACCTCGCGAGCTTCGATCTGGATGCTGTCGGGGTAACGGTGCAGACGCACAGGTTCGGCGACGTGCGGCTGCGGCCGGGCACTTTCGACACCATCATCGCCAATGATGTGCTCGAACATGTGCCGAACCTCGTCAGGCTGATGACCAATTGCCTGAAGCTGCTCAAGGTCGGCGGGGTGTTCGAGATCAATGTGCCCTACGATCTCTCATTCGGCGCATGGCAGGATCCGACCCACGTGCGGGCCTTCAATGAGCGCAGCTGGCTCTATTATACGGACTGGTTCTGGTATCTCGGGTGGAGCGAGGCGCGGTTCGTTGTCGAGCGGATGACCTTTGTTCCGAGCGCAGCCGCCGCGCCGCTGGCAAGCACCGTACCCATGGCCGAGCTTCAGCGCATGCCCCGCATGATCGATGCGATGTCGGTGTCGCTTCGAAAGGTCGAACTGACGGCAGCGGATCGGAATGTCTGGGAGAATTGGCGTGAGCGCAAGCGGTTGGCACAAAGCCGCTGGTCGGCGCCCGTGCCAACCCCGCCAGCAGCCACATCGGCGGCGGCGCCCGCCTCACCGGTCGCGGCAGCGACACCGTCGCCCGTGACGCCTGCGCAAGCGGAGATTATCCCGCAAGCGTTCGCCGGCGGATGGGCGGCGCATCGCGACCGCCATTGCCTATGGATCGTCACGCCGGAGGGCTACAAACATCACCAGACCTTCGACGAATTCGCGCTCGGTCTCAGCGAGGCGTTCGCGGAACTGGGCGGGTCGTGTCCCATCGTTCGCGATCCCCTCTTGTTTAACGGACGCATCCCAATCGTCCTTGGCACACATCTGCTCCGGCACGCCTCTAGCGTGACCATTCCAGCCGACAGCATCCTCGTCAATTTCGAACAGGTCGTGACTGGCGGCGGCTGGATCAATGAGGGCTATCTGTCACTGCTGCGACGCTTCCCGGTCCTCGACTATTCGATACGGAACCGGAAGGCCCTGATCGAGCAGGGGATTACAAATGCCGGACTGCTGGGGATCGGCTACTCGCCCGGACTCGCCCGGATTCCGAATGCCCCGGAAAAGGATATCGACGTGCTATTCTACGGGTCGCTGAATCCCCGGCGAAAGAGCATTCTTGAAGCCTTGCGCGCCAGAGGGCTGAACACCGTGCATTTGTTCGGCGCCTATGGGGCCGAGCGCGATGCGGTCATTGCGCGGGCAAAGCTGGTGCTGAACCTTCACTTCTATGAAAGCGCCATTTTCGAGGTGGTGCGGGTCTCTTACCTTCTCGCCAACGGCATATGCGTCGTCAGCGAGGGAGAGAAGGGCGATCCGGATATCGCTCCGTTCGAAGGCGGGCTCGTGGTGTGCGGCTATGAGGAGATCGTCGATAGCTGCACCGCGCTCATCGCCGATGACGCATCCCGCATAGCTCTCGGCGTGCGAGGCCGGGACATCATGATGGCGCGTCGCCAATCCGATTTGCTCAAGGCTGTCTTCGGAGACTGAATTGCCTTGCGCGACGAGCATGGTCGATCGAGATCGCAAAGCATCCGCGGTAGCAGCCTCGCAGTCCGGTGAAACCGCGGTCGGGGGTGATGGCGCAGTGATCGGAGAACCTCGATTACGCACCCCATCCCGCCGGAAGAAAGCGAAACCGGAAGGCGGCTAACGTATCTGCCTGCTATCCGTCAGCGTCTTCAGGAAAGCCGTCAGCGCGTCTATGTCGCGGTCATCCAGCCTGCCGATAGACGCGAGTTCGCCACGCGCTATGTTGGCTGGCACCTCCGGTTCGCCAAATCCGGCCCCCTCGCGGCCCGCCCGTTCAGCCGCAAACGGGTCGGAAAAGCGCTGATGGAACAGAAGGACATTTCTCAAATCCCCGAAAATGCCGTTGTGCATGAACGGCCCGGTAGCAGCGACGTTGCGTAGGGAAGGTGTCTTGAAACGTCCCTCGAACCGGGGATCGGCGGCGACGGCACCGCCCCCGCCAAGTCCCCTGTCGACAAAGCCCGGCGCGGCGCCGTTTGTCGCGCGCACCGTGCGGTTCACCGGCACGCCGAGATTGTAATAACGAAAATTCGAGAACACCTCGCGTTCGGCAGGCTTGCGGTCGCTGCTCATATGGCAGGCCGCGCAGTTTCCGCGCTCCCGCGAAAAGAACAGATCGCGGCCGGCGGTCTCCTGTTCCGAGAGAACGGCTTCGCCGCGTCGCGCCCGGTCGTATTTCGAGTTGAACGGCGACATCGCGGGCGAGCGTTCGAACGCAGCGATTGCAGCCGTCATGGCCGCGAAGGCGCGCTCGTCGTCATCGAAAACCGTCTCGCCGAACAGAGCGCGAAACGCCGCCACATGGGCGGAATTCTCCTTCAGTCTGCCGACCACGCTCGCCTTGTCCGGCATACCCATCTCGATGGGGTTCAAGGGCGGTCCGCCCGCTTGATCTTCGAGCGTCGCCGCGCGACCATCCCAGAACAAACCCCCGACCGGCTCGCCGTTTGCGTCGAGGTGGAAGGCTGGCGCGAACGCGGCGTAAGCTGCGGACGGAGCGTTACGGTCCCCGAGCGAGCGGCCATCGGCCCCGCGAGAGACCGCGCCCGCAACGACGCCAAGCTCGCGCGGGTCCGTGAAGGCGAGATCCGGCGAATGGCAGCTCACGCAATTTTGCCGCCGGTTGAAGGACAGGTTGCGGTCGGCGAACAGCGCGCCGCCGAGTTTTTCAAGCTGAGCCGAGCGGGTGAGGGCGGCGCCTGGCGCGCGGCGATCATGAATGACGATACCCGCGAAGAGGGCAGTCGCACTGAACAGAGCGAGCGCGCTCGCTCCAACACGAAAGACCTTCCTCCGCCCGCTCGCGCTCATGCTAGTCCTGCGCCTCGCGGATTGCGACCTTCACCGTCTCGACGTCCGATCCGGCTACCATGATCGTGACGGGCCCTGCCGAAAGCTCGAAGCGCACGCTCTTGCGCACGATCGGACATTCTCCGCGGCCGGTGAAAGCAACGGTTTCCGCCGATTTGCCGTCCTGTATCACGTCGATCCAGGCGTGCTTGGAGAGCGTCACCTGATAGACGGCCTTCTTCGGCAGGGCCTTGATCGTGAAGAAGCCGGAAAAGCTGTCGTCCGCAAGTGCGCCTGCCTTGATGCTTGGCTTCACCGGAAAGCTCGTCTCTTTTGTTGGCGTCAGCTTGAGGGCGACCGCTTTCGCGGGCGGCTCGGCAATCTCGCCGCCGGATTTTACGGCGCCAGCATCGGGCGCCTGCATCCAGCCGGTTTCGGTCGCGAGCGGCCAGTTGAAGCCTTCGCACGGCCCGTCCTCGGCAATGGCGGGGCTGCACAGCAGCGAGGCCGCGAGCGCGAAAGCGGCAGCCTTCGCGGGTCTTGTTTTCCGGAAATCCATGATGCGTTCCTTCATGCTTTGCGGCGGCGTGAAGCCGCTCGCGGAAAGGGGTATCGGAGGACCGCGCGGGGTTGCGGCCCTCCGAACTTGCTCGCGCTCAGAACTTGATGCGCATGCCCGCCGTGAAGCTGCGACCCGGCTCAGGATAGCCATCGGCAAGCGAGTAGTTCTCGTCGGTGAGGTTGCGCGCGGTCAACTGGAGCGTCGCGCCGGGCCGGAACTCGTACTCCGCCGAGAAGTTGGCGATGGTGTACGCCCCGATCTGGTAGTACAGCGACCCGGCGGAATTCGATGTCCAGCGCGTGCTTGCCATTTCGACGTTTGGCGTCAGCGTGACGCCGTCGAACGGACTCCATTTCACATAGGCGATGCCTTTCGCGTCCGGCACGTCGGTGAGATGGAAGGTCGCGACATTGGTGCTGTTGGATATGTCGCGGCTGATAAGCGTCACATTGCCGCCAACCGAAAGGCTTTTCGTCAGGCTCACGTCCGCCGAGCCCTCCCAGCCGTAGAACTCGCCGTCTCCGACGTTCTGGAACTGGGTTTTTCCGTTGTTCGTGCCGCCAACGATCGTCACATTCTGGATGAAGTTGGAGACGTCGCTATAGAAGACGGCCGTCGAGACATTGGCGCGGCCGAACAGCTTGCCCGCCCAGCCGATTTCGTAGTTCGTCGCCTCTTCGGGGGAAAGGCCGGGATTCGAAACAGCGGTGCTGAAACGCGAACTGAAGCGCTCGAACAGCGTGGGGAAACGCGTGCGATGTGAAACGCTTGCGTAAACCTTCGCGTCATCGGAATAGCGGTAGATCGCCGCCGTCTGCCAATTCCAGGCATCGCTGTCCGCGAGCTGGTAATTGATGATACCCGTCGACTGCGTCCAGTCCTGCGCCTTCGAAAGCTCACGCCAGTCATAGCTGCCGCCCGTGACCACGTCGATGCGGGACGTCGCGTGGAACGTGTTTTCCAGCGCCACCGAGTAGGTGTCCTCGATGGACTGCTGATTGGGTTCGAGGCATGGCGCGGTCTGACCGGTCGGGCAGCCGCTGTTGACATAGTTCCGGTTGCGCTCGTTATGCTCGTCCTGCCGATAATGGAACGCGGCTTTCACGGTGTCCCAATTGGTGATGTCGGTGCCGGCATCAACCGAACCGCCATAGGCGACGTCGCGATAGTAGCTACGGAACGCATACCCCTTGGACTGCGTGGTCATCGTCGCATCGTCGTAGGAGAACAGGTCGTTGTCGAAGGTGTTGTAGTAAAGCTTTGTGTTCACATAGGACGACTGGCCAAGCCGCGTCGTCGTATGCGAGTAGACGCTGTCGATGTTCCATGCGGGCCAGTCCCAATAGCGCTGGCTTCCGATCGCGTTGACGGTGTGGAACGGGGCGCCCTTCGAGCCTTCCTGCTTGATATAGCTGATCGCATATTCATCGGTCGCGTTCGGCGTGATGCCCGCCTTGACGTTGATGCGCCAGTCGTTCACCTCGGAGTTGTTGCGCCAACCGCCGTCTTCGCTTGCCGCGTTCTGCGGCTTGAAGTCGTCGGAGAGCTTCCAGCCTTTCGAATCGAGGATCGAGCCGGACGCCGTCAGGTAGTAATATTTCTGTTTCGTGCCGACATAGCCCGACGTGCGGAAGCCGCTGTAGGAGCCGTCGCCCGCGAAGGTGAAGGTCTGCGCGATCTCGGCTTCCAGCTCTTTCGTCGGGCGCCGCGTCACGAGATTGATCGCGCCGCCGAGTGCGCCGGGGCCGTCGAGCACCGACGCGTAGCCCTTGGCGATCTGGATTTCGGCGATCTCCGCGCCCGTGAGGAAGCGGCCAAAGTCGAGGCGGTTATCGGCGGGAAGATAGACGCGCACGCCGTCGATGGTCAGCGGCACCTGATAGCGGTCGAAGCCGCGCACGAAGAGCAGCCGCTCGTTGCGCGTGCCGCCCGAATTGGAATCCGAAACACCCGGAGCGAGCGCGGCGGCCTGATCGAGCGTCGGTTTCTGGAAGGTCCAGGTCTGCTCGTTGGTGACGACCGTGCCGCCCATGAGATTGATGCCGCCGAGGCTGAAAATGCCAGCCGCCGAAGATCCGCCTGTTCCGTTGCCGCCTGTGCCCTGAGCGACTTCATCGCCGGAAGCGCCTGTTGCGGGCGTCGCCTGGTTCTCACGACGCGCTTGCGGCGCGGAAGCCGGCGTCACCGTCTTCGGCTGGTATACGACCACCGGCGGGAGCGTCGAAGCCTCTTCCGAGGCGCCCTGCGCCTCCTGCGCCAGCGACGGGGCTGGCAGCGTCATGTTGAGCGCAAGACCGAGCGCCGCAGCAATCAGCGTCCCTTGCGAAATGGCACCGGCCAGCCCAAGGCTGTCCGCGTTTGCCGAACAGGCATGTGCGCGAACAGCCGAACCCGTTGCGGGAGCGCCGGCCAGCCTGCCGTGCGCCCGCTCGTAGCGGGAAATAGTCATGAATGTTGCCCCTAACCCCAGATTATCCGATCTGGGCCCCCCGGCGCGAACGCCGTGCCCAAGGCCCAGGATGATATATTAAAGGCAATACAGCTCAGGGGAACACCAAGTTGTCACAGCTATATCACCGTGTGTATAACTGTGACGAAATTGCAGCATGTGCCTAATTTGCCGCCAGATGGGCAGGGGAGGGGCGCGAGCTGGGCATGCCAGAGCGGCACGGGGCCGGATCTCGGCGCTCATTTACGCGTCGCGGAGCGGGAGCGCGTGGCGGGTTTCGCCGATGCGTGGGAGCGATCCGGTCGCCGGGTTCGAGGCGCAAGGCATAGCGGGCTCAGTGCACGGCTCGCGGTCGCTCCACGCGGCCGGACTGGCGTGTTCTGCATGAGCTGTCCCGTTCTGGTACAGTGTAACGAAATGCCACAGCGCAGCGAGACGGCAGAGAAGTCCCGAATTTACGATATTTCAACAGCTTGGCAGTTTGGCACGCTCTCTGCGTTTAAGCGCCGCAGCAGGGGCGCTCGATCGTCCCGGCCTCGAAAACAGGGAGGACATCATGCTTTATGCCGCGCCCGGCACGCCCGGAGCCATCGTCACCTTCAAGGAGCGCTACGACAATTTCATCGGCGGCGAATGGCGCGCGCCGCTCGGCGGCCAGTATTTCGAAAGCATCACGCCGATCACCGGCAAGCCCTTCGCTCAGGTCGCCCGTTCGCAGGCCGAAGACATCGAACTCGCGCTCGATGCCGCACACGCTGCCGCGGAGAGATGGGGCCATACCTCCGTTGCCGAGCGCGCGCTCGTTCTGAACCGCATCGCCGACCGCATGGAGCAGAACCTCGAAAAGCTGGCCTATGCCGAAAGCGTCGACAACGGCAAGCCGATCCGCGAAACCCTCGCCGCCGACATTCCGCTCGCCATCGATCACTTCCGCTATTTCGCGTCGTGCATCCGCGCACAGGAAGGTACGCTCGGCCAGGTGGATGAGACGACCGTCGCCTATCACTTCCATGAACCGCTCGGCGTCGTCGGCCAGATCATCCCGTGGAACTTCCCCATCCTGATGGCCGCGTGGAAGCTCGCGCCCGCGATCGCCGCCGGCAACTGCGTCGTGCTGAAGCCCGCCGAACAGACGCCCGTCGGCATTCTTGTCCTCGCTGAAATCATCGGCGACCTGCTGCCGAAGGGTGTGCTCAACATCGTGAACGGCTTCGGCCTCGAAGCAGGCAAGCCGCTGGCGTCGAGCCCGCGCATCGCCAAGATCGCGTTCACGGGCGAGACGTCCACCGGCCGCCTCATCATGCAGTACGCCAGCCAGAACCTCATCCCGGTCACGCTCGAACTTGGCGGCAAGTCTCCGAACATCTTTTTCGACGACGTCGCCGCCGCCGATGACGAGTTCTTCGACAAGGCCATCGAGGGCTTCGTGATGTTCGCGCTGAACCAGGGCGAAGTCTGCACCTGCCCCAGCCGCGCCCTTGTGCAGGAAAGTCTGCGCGACCGGTTCATCGATCGCGCGCTTGCTCGCGTCGCCTCCATCAAGCAGGGCAATCCGCTCGACACCGACACGATGATCGGCGCGCAAGCCTCGCAGGAGCAACTCGACAAGATCCTGTCCTATATCGACATCGGCAAGCAGGAAGGTGCGCAATGCCTTATCGGCGGCGAGCGCGCTCATCTTGGCGGCGAACTCGACGCGGGCTTCTACGTCCGGCCGACCGTGTTCGAGGGCAACAACAGCATGCGCATCTTCCAGGAGGAGATCTTCGGCCCGGTCGTGGCCCTGACCACATTCAAGGACGAGGCGGAGGCGTTGCATCTTGCCAACGACACCGTCTACGGCCTCGGCGCGGGCGTCTGGACGCGCGACGGCAACCGCGCCTACCGCTTCGGACGCGGCATCAAGGCGGGCCGCGTGTGGACGAACTGCTATCATCTCTACCCGGCGCACGCGGCGTTCGGCGGTTACAAGCAGTCCGGCATCGGCCGCGAAACCCATCACATGATGCTCGACCACTATCAGCAGACGAAGAACCTGCTCGTCAGCTACAGCCCCAAGGCGCTCGGCTTCTTCTGAGAACGCCCGCGACGCGCGCCGCTTCGCTTCGATTTTCAAATCCATGACGGAGCGGCGTTTGCTGATCGGCAAATCGGCCTTTGGGACGGCTTCGGCCGCCCAAGGCAATCGAAGATGCGTGCGCATCGATTGGATAGTCGGCTCCCTACGATGAACGCCGACTGGTGCCTGAACGGGTTTCTGGGGGATAGCAAAAGCAGATGAGACGTCAAAGCAGTGCGATTCTGGCGATCGTCGGCGTTCTCGCATCCGCGAATGTCGCGGCGGAAACGGTAGAGGAAATCGCCGGACGGCAGGTGTTTCACCGCTGCCAGGCTTGTCATTCAATTGATCCGGGCAAGCTCGGCTTCGGGCCGAATTTGCACGGAATTGTGGGGCGGCCGGCCGCGTCGCTCCCGACATTCGTTTATTCCGACGGCTTGAAGGCATCCGGCCTGGTCTGGAACGAGGAAACGCTGAGGAAATGGATATCCGACAACACGAAACTCGTTCCGGGCACCCGGATGCGCCATGTCGCAATCACCGACCGGGCGGAGCAGGATTACCTGCTGGCATATCTGAAGGCACAGTCCGACAATATGGGGCCTGCACAGGCTCAGGTTCTTCTCGATCGCGCTGTCGCCCTGCTTGAGCGCGAAGGACCGCAACGGGCCTTCGCTGCCTTCAATGACCGGAACAACGGCGGCTTCATCGCTCGTGAACTCTACGTCTTTGTCTTCGACATGAAGGGGCGATACATGGCCTCGGGGGCAAATCCGGCGCTGACCGGCACGGATGCACTTTCGATGCAAGACGCCGAGGGCAAGGAACTGGTTCGCGAGATGATCAATATCGCCCAGTCAGCAGGGTCAGGCGAGGTGGATTACGTCTGGCTCAATCGTGCCGAGAACAAGGTGGAGCACAAGCGTTCGTTCATCCGCCGAGTAGGCGATTACATCGTAGGCGTCGGCTACTATCTCAACTGATGGCGATGATCGCCTTTCAAGTGACCGTCAAACGCGACGCGACACGCGTGTTTGCGTGCCCCGTTACTTCGCCATACGGCACATCGAACGGTATTCGCCAAATCTGTAGCGCAGCCGCAGCCATATATCCCTAGCATCGACATCATAACACGCGATTGTATCTGCGAGAGCCCTGACACGATGAAAACGCTGAAGACGATCCTGAGCGGCGCCGCCCTTCTTCTCGCGGCCGCGACAGGCACAGCACTAGCGCATGGAGACATGGCTCCTCAGCCAGTCGACACCAAGGACCTGCCAAAACTCGGCGAGGCGTGGCTGCCGGAAAATCCCTATCGCGGCAATACGAAAGCCATCGAGATCGGCGCCGCCGCCTTCAATCAGAACTGCGCCCGCTGCCATGGTCTTGGAGCGGTTTCAGGGGGTATTGCCCCGGACTTGCGCTACCTTCCTACCGGGCTGGACGGCGATGAGTGGTTTCTGACCCGTATTCGCGGTGGCTCGACCCGCGATGGCCGCGTTTATATGCCGAAATTCGAGGGTATCCTCAGTCAGGAAGCCATGTGGAGCATCCGGGCATGGCTGGAGACGGTTCACGAGGAGTAGTCGAAGCCGTTCTGCGTCGCGAGCACGCCGAAATCGTGCTATATTTCAGAGAGATCCCCCCTGCGTCAGACTGTCGGCGCGCCTTCGGCACGGGTTGAAGGCGCGCCGTAGCCGTGGAAACGCACTGCTTCCCGTCGTAGTCAGAACTGACGGCTGACAGCCGGTCTTCGTATCAGCTCGATCGTTGCGAGCAGTCGTTCAGGCAGTAGAGAACCAGTGATGCAGTGTCGACCAGCATAGGCTGGCAGTCGCTCCGATACGGGCAGCACGAAGTGCGGGCGCGCCACTGATGTAAAGGCGCAATTCGAGGCCGCCAATCGATCGATTGGGAGCGCCTGTTCTTCGAAAAAAAAGGCCGCAACCGCCCAGTTGTTCACTCGGATCGGATGCGGCTGTGGCGATCATAAATCGGTGGCTGTCAGTGCGCCGCCATCGCGTCGGACGGGTTCGGCTCAAGGCGCGTTAGCGGGCGCGTCTCGATATAAGACCGAATGGCCCAGATCAGTTCCTGCCCCAGCACGGGCTCCCAGGCGGGCATATGAACGACGCCGACGATGGTTTTCCCCTTGCGAACGCTTTTGCTGAAGAAGATGTCGTTGTCGGCGATGCACTTCGCCTTGATTTCGGGGGTCTTGATGCGCCTGCAGGCGACATCGGTTCGGCGCAGGTCGGGTGCTGGATGCCCCGTCGCGTTGGCCTCCGGCCCGTGGCAGCGGGCGCAAGTCTGGGCGAATGCCTGTCCGCCGATCTCGATCGCGGCGGCGTTGCCCCGGTAGGGGTTCACGCGCCGCCACTCGGTGCCGAGCGGTGCGAGCGATGAAGCGTCCACGTCAGGCCGGTTGGCCACCTCCTCGGCGTTGACTGGCGATAGTGCCGTCAGGAGCAAGAAGCCGCCGAAAAACAATCGCCTCATTTCCATTCCTCCTCTGGGCAACCCTTGCAGCCCTCGAAAAAGGACTCGGGAAAAATGGTGAAGCGCCGAAATGACCCGGTCAAATCCGCGTCCTTGAAGTTCACGGTGAAGAACTTTGTTTCCTGCAAATTGGCATCGACCAGCTTGGCACCGGCGAACCAGGCGAAGTTGGCTCGGGCAGCTTCCAGATTGGCAGCAGTGAGATCGGCCCCGGAAAAATCGGCGCGAAAGAGGCGGGCGAATTCCAGATCCGCGCCGACGAGCCGCGCATTGCGAAACGTCGCAGTGGGCGCGGTGACCTTGCTCATGCGCGCTGCCGTCAGGTCGGCATTGTCGAATGTTGCGCCTGCGATGTTGGCTCCGCGCAGATCCGCCCGCGCGAGCTTCGCTCCGGTAAAGTCGGCACCGGCGAGGTTTTTCCCCGAAAGGTCGGCGTGCCGCAGATCCGCCCCCTGGCATTGGGCATGAGGCCACATTCCGCAGCCGTTCTTGACAAGGGCGTCTTCCTCGGAATCCTCGGCATGCACCGATCCGGCCGACACTGCGGCAAGCAGTGTTCCCAGAGCGATGCAGGCCAAGGAACAGCGCAGTTTTCTGTTCGGAAATCGAAAGGTCATGCTTTCCTCTTGTCGGGCATCGGGTTTGAAACCGGCTGCCGGTTGCGGAAAGCGCGGAGGGCATTCCTCCGCGCCATCCAGTCATGAGGTCAGCCGGCAATTGAACGCCGCCGGGAAAACTGTCCGGGCGGCGTCGAGGCCGGTTTGTGCCTTTCAGCGCGGCGGAACTACTTGCTCGCCTGCTTTCCGAAATTGGCAAGCTTGAACACCCACATGGAGCCGCCCTGCGTGACCTGCTTTGTCAGTTCGGCCATATCGCCGCCCCAGAGCGGAACCGCGCCGCCGTAGCCCGACTGGATGCCGAGATACTGCTCGCCGTCCATCTCCCAGGTGATCGGGATCGAAACGACGCCGGAGCCCGTCTGGAACTTCCAGAGTTCCTTGCCGTTCTTTGCGTCGAACGCCTTGACGTAGCCATCGGACGTTCCGGTGAACAGAAGCCCGCCGCCAGTCGTCAGCGTCCCCGCCCAGAGCGGGAATTTCTCCTTGTGCTCCCAGGCGACCTTGCCCGTCTTCGGATCGATGGCGCGCAAGATGCCCACATGGTCGTCGTAGATGCGCTTGATGCGGAAGCCCTGGCCGAGATAGGCGGCACCTGCCTTATACGTCAGATGCTCCGTCCAGTAGTCCATGGCCCAGTGGTTCGCCGGAATGTAGAACAGACCGGTTTTTGGGCTGTAGGACATCGGCATCCAGTTCGTGCCGCCGAGGAATGGCGGAGAGACGTAGATGCTTTCGCCCTTTTGCGCGTCACCCTTCGGCAGCGGTGGGCGGTTGTCTTTTTCAATCGGGCGGCCCGTCTTGAGATCGAAGCCGGAAGCCCAGGTGATGCCGTCGACGAACGGCCATGCGCCAATCAGTGCCGTCGGCTTGTTCGGGTAGCCCGCACCGGTTGCCAGTTTCTCGCGATCCGTGATGAAGAAGAAGCCGTTGCGGTCGGCGTGAGCCGAGGCCTTCACCGTTTTGCCGTTCGCGTCCTGGTAGTCGAACAGGATGATCGAGTTGTTTCCGGAGAAGTCCCAGGCGTCGTTCGGCGTGTGCTGGAAGAAGCCCTTGAGTTCACCGGTCGAGGCGTCGACATAGGCTTGGCCGGAGGTGAACAGACTGTCCCAGTTCTTCGGATCGTCGCCTTCCTTGGTGCGCTTCCATGTGTTCCACGGAGCCGGGTTGCCCGCGCCGATCACGATGGTGTTAGTGTCGACATCGAAACTTGCCGTCTGCCACGGAGCGCCGCCGCCGTGATTCCAGGCTTCCACGAGGTTGCCGTCCTTGTCGCGCGGCCAGGAAGGCGCTTTCGGATCGCCGGTCGGGGTCGATTCCTTGCCGCCGAGACGTCCCACATGTCCCTCGACCATCGGGCGCGCCCACACTTCCTCGCCCGTATCGGGATCGCGTGCGAACAGCCAGCCGACGACGCCGAATTCGTCACCCGAAGATCCATGGATGAGCAACACCTTGCCGGTCTTCTGGTCCTTCACGATGAAGGGAGCGCCGGTCATGGTGTAGCCGACCGTATGATCGCCGAATTTCTTCTTCCAGACGAGCTTGCCGGTGTCCTTGTTGAGCGCCACGATGCCGGCATCGAGGGTGCCGAAGAAAACCTTGTCGCCGTAGATAGCCGGACCGCGATTGACGACATCGCAGCACGGGCGGATATCATCGGGCAGCCGGTAGTTGTATTCCCAGAGCCTCTTGCCGGTCTTCGCGTCGACGGCAAAGATCCGCGAGTAGGAGGCGGTTATATAAATGACCCCGTCATGGACAAGCGCCTGACCTTCCTGACCGCGCTGCTTCTCTCCACCGAATGAAAAGCTCCACGCCGGGATAAGGGCGCCGACGTTATCCGTGGTGATCTTGTCGAGAGGGCTGAAGCGCTGCGCCTTGAGGCCGAGACCGTAGCTCAGGACATCGCCGGACGTCTTGTCGTCGTTGGCGATGTCATCCCATGTCACCGGACCGGCCAAGGCGGATCCGCTCCCGGCGAGGGCGGCGAGCAAGCCCGCAACCGCCACCGCGGACTTAAAACGAGGCAATTTCATGCAGTGATGTCTCCTGGTCGTTTCACTATCCAAAACGCAGTCGGTATTGCGGGCCGAGCAAAAGCTCTCGCACCCTGCAACGCGAACGCTGATAGAGGCTGCCGGATGTCGTGCGAACCGGCGTCCCCCCGAATTTTCTTGTTTTCTCTTCACTTGATGTGAAGCTGCTAAACTGTACGGCGACTGAATATTCGCTGATATTGCCCAAAGGTCGAAGACTGCGGCCTTTGGGCAAAACAATTACAGTCAGCGTGGGTCGACGACCGGCATCAACGCTTGTAGGTCACCGGCTCGGCCTTCGGCGCGGACCATACCGGAAGGATGAGGCGCAGCCAGCCACGCGTTTCCTCGGTCTCGTAGTTTTTCGTCCAGACGTCATGCGTGATGTAGCTTTGAAGCGTGAACTTGCCGAAGTCGTACCCAACAAGACCGCCCAGCGCGAACTGAGACTGCTTCCTGTCTGTGTAGAAGGTGCCGCTCGTATCCCACGAGCCGAACCCGACGAGACCCACCTGCCATTTGTCGATGGTCTTGACCGCTGTCAGGTCGAGGTTGACATAGTCGGGATGGGTCCTGACGCCGGTATTTTCATCCTCGCCGGTCAGGCCGATAATAACATGCGCCGTAAGGTTCCAGTTATCGCCGGTGTAGCTCAACGCCGAGCGGCTGTTGAACACCCACATATTCTGTCCGAGATCGTTGTCGACCGGGCCGTAAGCGCCGACAAAGGTGCTGAAACCCCAGTTGCCGCCGAGATCCCATGCGATGCCCGCCGTGAAGAACGGATTGTAGAGGTCGAAATGATCCGTATCGTCAGGCAGGCTATAGCTGACGAAAGGCGCGGCCGCGTAGGCCTCGATGCGGCCGCCCGCCACCTGCCATGGGGTCGACCACGCCAGCACCGGAATATTTACGCCGAGAGTGGCGTCGTTGCCCACTGCGCGAAAGCCGCCGACG
Source organism: Rhodomicrobium lacus (assembly GCF_003992725.1). Classification (NCBI taxonomy): domain Bacteria; kingdom Pseudomonadati; phylum Pseudomonadota; class Alphaproteobacteria; order Hyphomicrobiales; family Hyphomicrobiaceae; genus Rhodomicrobium; species Rhodomicrobium lacus. The sequence continues at coordinate 19,018 of NZ_RZNF01000024.1, forward strand.
CTGCCCGTGTTGAGGAAGTATAGACCTTCCGGCAACGGCGCACCGAGTGCAAGGCCTGCCGTTTCGCCCGGCTGCGTTATCGAACCTGCCTGAGCGTCAAACGCTCCCCATCCCAGCGCCGCTACTGCGGACGCCGCTATCCTCAGCTTCATTCTTCTATGCCCCTTTTCGGTGGTGCCCTGAATCCCAGATCCGAATTGCCAATCGAACAATCGAATGCACTGATACGCATAATTGAAACAAAGCGACGAGCAGCGGATCGAAAAATCCGCTATGATGGTTGCCATTGAAATATTATTAGTCAACAGGGAGGGTGGAAAGCGTGGGCTCAGCCTGCGCATTTGCGAGCCAGCGGAACCGGAAAGACACACGTTGGAGTGGTTCTAGATAGCAGGGTCCGTGATGGACCCCGTATTTGAATGAGGTCTCATGAACGGGCATCCATAGGCCGAATCTCTAGCCGAAAGGCTACATGACGGCGTTCGCCGATCTGGCTTAGAACTGACTTCCCCCGGTGCGTTTTGGGCAAGAAAAACAGGCGCTTCCGGGAAATAAAAACAGCGACTGGGCAGTCGTCCGTGCCGCGCGGAAGCGCGGGCCGGGCGGGGGGAAAACAATGGGTGGGCATTTTCGAGCCCCGCGTCGAGCGCGGGCTTTGGTGGTTTGCGAGCGGGCGTGTCTGTTTCTACTCTGCGTGTGCTGCGCGATGTTTTTCGCGACGGCAAACGTCAGAGCCGACTCCCCGGGCGGCAGCAAGGAGGAGATCGAATTCAAGTTTTACCGCTGGAAAGAAGATTATTCCTGGTTGGCGAAAAAAGACGAACCGCTAACCGGCTACGAACAACTCAAATACATGCCGCTGTTCGGCTCGCCTGAAAACTATATCAGCTTCGGCGGCGAGATCCGCTACCGGCTCGACACCTTCGCCCCCTACCTGTTCGATCTGAACGCCTCGCAGAAGGATTTCGCGTCCAATCAGGAGCGGATCCTGCTCCACACCGATGTGCATCTTTCGGAAAACTTCCGCGCCTTCCTGCAGGTGGATGCATCGACCGAGGACGGCCGCGTGTTCACGCGTGCCTACGATCAAAGCGGTCTCGACCTCAGGCAAGGCTTTGCCGACTTCATTCTTCCATCCGCCGACCAGGGCACACTGACCATCAGGCTCGGTCGTCAGGAATTGTGGCTCGGTCCGACGCGGTGGCTTGCCGTGCGGGATCCGACCAATATTCGCCGCACTTTCGACGGCGCGCTCGTGGAATATGTAAACGGCGGCCTTACGGTCAGGGTGTTCGACGCAAAGCCCGTCATCATCGACAAGGGCTGGTTCGACGATACGACATCCGAAGTCGAGACGTTCAAGGGCGTCTACGCGATCGCCAAAAAGCCCCTCGGCGCGCCCTTCACGGTTGAAACCTACCTGATGGATCGCGAACAGCAGAGCGTGCGCTATGCCAGAGGGACCGCCCACGAGGAACGATGGACGCTCGGCTCGCGCGTGACGGGCGACATCGGGCCGGTGAAATACGCGGTCGAAGGCGCCTATCAGTTCGGCACCTTCGGCAGCGCCGACATCTCCGCCTTCGGCTTCAACAGCGACATCAGCAGCGGCGTCGGAAGCCTCGTCGGCATCCCGAAGGATTCAGAGATCAAGCCGCGGCTCGGCTTCCGCACCCACTACGGCTCCGGCGACAGAAACCTCAGTGACGGAACCTTCCGCACCTTCGCCGCGCCTTACCCTGCCGCTAGCGAGATCGCTGAAATGTCGCTCATCGGCCTTTCGAACGCGATCAACGTCTCTCCCTACATACAGTTTCAGCTCCCGCACGACATCTTCATTGAGGTGAACTGGAACTGTGTCTGGAAGGATACCATCGCCGATTCCGTCTATGGGCCGCCGGGCACCATCCTGAGAGCCGCCGGATCGACCGCCCGCGGCGTCGCGGACATAGCGGAAGTGCAACTCGAATGGGACGTGAATACCTTCGTCAAGGTCGAGGCGGTCTACGCGCATGTCTTCGCCGGCGACTACATCAGCGCGGCCCGAGGTACGGATGGCGCGAGTGGGTCGGACTTCGACTACGGCCGTGCTCAGGTCATGATCCGGTTTTGAACCGATGGCGCCGCTGCATCTGCGTCGGCGCCCTTACATCACGTTCTGCATGGCACCATGATCTGGCGGGCCGAAGCTTTTCAAAAAGGAGCCCCCCCAAAAAAAACGGCAGCATCAACGGAGCGAGCGGAGCCCCGTGATACTGTCGCCATATCAGGGACAGGCGGCGACGGCTCACCGCTCGCTGTAAAAACTGCGAGATGCGAGCAACGGGTGCTGTTCGCGCAGATACGCCCGTCTACCTCTGACCCGGGAACGGGTCACTTCCCGCCTTTCAAGCCAAAGACGATGGGCAAAGTGAATGTCAGCCCTTCCTGCACAACGGAGGACGGCGGCTTCGGTACCGGATTGGCACGACGGAGCACTTCAAGCGCAGCGGCGTCGAAAGATGGTTCGCTCGATCCGCGCACGATGGTTGACGAAAGCACATGGCCGGTGTCGTCTATGACAAATTTTACCGTAACCTCGACGCCATCGAGCGTTTGGCTGGCTGGGTAGCGCTTGTACCTGTTCAGATGGGCGACGAGTTCCTTTTGCCAGCTTGCGCGGATGCGCTGATCACTGCTGCCCCATCCCTGCACCGGCGTGACAGAACGGTCGCCTGCGGCAGCGTCCTGTTGCCTCGGCATCGCTGTCGCCTCGGAGGCGATGGATGGGGTCGAGGAACTTGTGCCGACGCTGGGCGACACTTTCTCCTCCTCCTTCGGGTTCTTTGCCTCGGCAGGAGCGACAAGCCGCTCGGGGTCGTCGGTCTTGTCCGGCGTTTCTTGCGGCAAAGTGGTTTGCTCGATCTCCTGACGCGCGGTCGGTGCCGACGTGGAAGCCGCCGATTCTTCAGAGTCGGGCCCTGGCGGCAGGTCGGTAGGGTCACCGCGGACGGTCAGCAGGTCAATTCCGATTTCGATCGCGGGCGCTCCGAACTCCGGATCGCTATCGCCGGTCTCGAGAAGCGTCATCCCGATAGCGATGAACCCGGAATGCAGCAGCAGGGCGGCAGCCGCTGCCGATGCCCACATTCGGGAGGATATTCGGGTCGTCGGCTCAAGTTCTGTCATGGGGCACTCACCGACCGGAGGCTGCTGGCGCGGCTGACAGATCCGCGCCATCGGGGAGCTTTTCGAGTGCCACCAACGCAACTTTCTGATAGCCGCCGCGACGCAGCAACTCCAGCACGGCCATAAGCTCGCCATAGGCGACGCCACGGTCGGCGCGAAGGAAAATGCGCCGCTCCTTCGTCGCCTCGGCGGAGACATCAAGCGCACGAACAAGATTTGGGCGGCTGACATCATTTTCGCCGATCGCAAGTGTCAGGTCGGCCTTGATCGTAATGTAGATGGGTTTGTCGGGTCTTTTTGTCGGAGCCGCGCTTGACGACGGCAGGTCGATGGGAAGATCCACGGTCGACAAGGGTGCTGCCACCATGAATATGATGAGCAGCACGAGCATGACATCGATGAAAGGGGTGACGTTGATGTCGTGGACCTCTTCGTCTTCACCCTCATGGGCGTCCGCATGAGTGGGATTTTCCATGGCTCACTCTGCAGCGCGGATGTCCGCGCCCGCTCCGGTCTTTTCGAGAGTTCGGGACAACAGGCGCTCTGTGGCGCCGGAGGCGCGACCGACAAGGTCGAGGTAAGCCCTCATGACCCGCGTCAGGTAATTATAGATCACGACGGCGGGGATCGCGGCTACGAGGCCAAAAGCCGTTGCCAGCAGCGCCTCGGCGATACCCGGCGCGACAACCGCTAGGTTTGTCGTCTGGGACTTCGAAATACCGATAAAACTGTTCATGATGCCCCAGACAGTGCCGAAAAGACCGACAAACGGCGCGGTTGCTCCAATCGTCGCGAGTATGCCGATCCCTTGCCGGACAGCGCGGCTTTCCGCGCGGACTATTTCCGAGAACCTCGAAGCCGCGCGGGCCTTGATACCGCTGCCGCTGGAGCCGTGGCCCGATATGCGAATCTCCTCCGTTGCCGCCGACAGGAAGCTTCCAAGGACGTCCGTCTTTGGGCCCAGTGCGAGTTCCGCTTCAGGCAGGGTGCGGCAGGCTGAAATTCGCAGCAATGACCTCTCCAGCTGCCGCCGCGCCAAACGGAAACTCGCGGATTTTGCGAGCAAGATCGTCCAGGTGGCAAGCGAGGCGAAGGCAAGGCAGATCATCACGGCCTTAACGACGGCATCGGCCGATACAAACATGGACCAAGGCGAAAGCTCGCCGAGCGCGGACCCGAGATCATGAGGCGTCGCGGTCGACTTCACCTGTTCTGGCGCGGTGTCCGCAAGTTCAACCGGACTCTTCTGAACCGGCGGCGTCTGAACTGCTTCGTCTGGAATGTGCGCTGGCGCGTGAGCGTCAACGCCCGGCGCCGGGGAATTGGCCTGCTGCTGTCCCATCGAAGGGCTGGCAAGCAAAAGCACCACCGCAAACAGCGAGAGAGCTTTTCTCATGCCACGCCTGCGCTGACAGCGGTGTAAGGGCATGCTGCGTCCGAAGCTGGATTTCCGGGAGTTCTGGCGGTCTTCGCTTCAATACGTGGCAAGATTTGCCCCGCCGATTGCCGCAGCGGCGCACAGGCGCGTAAGCGCGCATCTTCGGCATGACGCGATATCATGATGATCGGTTTAGTCATAATTAGATCTCTCAAACTCCCATCTTCTGGACGCGCAGTCTTGCCCAAATTTTGCGCGCCGGTATCGATTGCACGGGCACTCGTTTGCTGGCCAAAAGCTTCTGCAAATGTCCCGGCAACCGACAAGCCCGAATGTGTCTTTCCTCAGGCAGCGAGCACCGTAAAGCCCGCTCCCCTTATGAGGTCCTCGATTGCGGCGCGATTCACGTTTGCCGCGTCGTAGGACACGTTAACCTTCTTCGTCTCAAGCACGATGTCGGCTTTCTTTATCCCGGACGATTCCTCCAGGACACGCTTCAGGCGGCTGGAACATCCGCCGCATTTCATTCCGTCTACAGTGAGTTCAATCTGGGTCATCATTTGGTCCTTTCTTTAAGAAAGCGGGTGTCGAGGAAGAGGCTCGTCATTGCCACGGCTTCCAGCGGTTAAGCAGAAGGGAATTGCTAACCACGGAAATCGAACTCAGTGCCATGGCGGCGCCGGCGACGACGGGATTCAGCAAGCCGACTGCCGCCAGAGGAATTCCCAACGCGTTGTATATGAAGGCGAAGAAGAGATTCTGGCGAATTTTGCGGACGGTCGCGGTGGAAAGGCTTATGGCCGCCGGTACCCCGCGCAGGTCGTTTCGAACCAGAACCACGTCCGCGACATCGATGGCGACGTCCGATCCCGCTCCGATGGCAAAGCTGACGTCGGCAGCAGCCAGCGCGGGCGCGTCGTTGATCCCGTCGCCTGCCATGCCGACCTGACCGGGCGTCGCCGCCTGCAGACGACGCACTTCGTCAGCCTTGTTGTGCGGCAAGACCTCGCCGAAAAAGCGCTGGACACCTGCCTGTTTGGCGATTGCATCGGCGGTGTGACGGTTGTCGCCCGTCATCATCACCACCTCGATGCCCATCGCGCGGAGACGATCCACAGCCTCAGGGGAGGACTCTCGAATTCGGTCGGCGATGGCGAGGAAGCCCAACAGGCGGTTCTCGATCGCCACGCCGACCACAGTCTTGCCCTCAGCCTGAAGCGCCTCTGCCGCGTTCCTGGCAGAGGCTTCGCCAGCCGGGGCAATTTCCGCGACCCACGCCGGTGCTCCGAGCCGCGCCGACGCGCCTTCGACCCTGCCTGAGACTCCCTCGCCGGGGATGGTTTCAAACGCCTCTACGGCGGGCACCGCGATGGAGGACTCCTCTGCCTTCTTCAGAATGGCGCGCGCAAGGGGATGATCCGAGCCAGCTTCGAGGGCTGCGGCAACGGCCAGAAGGCGCTCGCCCGTTTCGCCGGCGGCGGGCACGATGTCGGTCACTTCGGGCTTGCCCTCCGTCAGGGTTCCCGTCTTGTCGACAACCAGTGTCTTGAGACAGCGCGCGCGTTCCAGCACTTCCGCGTTTCGAATGAGAATTCCTGCCCTGGCACCGAGCCCGGTCCCGACCATGATCGCGGTCGGCGTGGCCAGGCCCAGCGCGCAGGGGCACGCGATGACCAGCACGGCGATGGCGTGGACGAGCGCGGTTTGAACCGCGCCGTCAAACGCCAGGGTGAAACCGAAGGTCAGCAGGGCGATCGCCACGACCGCAGGCACGAAGACGGCAGCGATTTTGTCCACGTGACGCTGAATGGGCGCTTTGGAGCCTTGGGCTTCATCGACCATGCGTATGATTCTCGCGAGCATGGTGTCAGCCCCGACTCCAATGGCGCGCGCTCTCAGCATTCCGTTCTGGTTGATGGTGGCAGCAAAGATACGGCTGCCCGGCGCCTTCAAAACGGGAAGGCTTTCACCGGAGAGCATGGCCTCGTCGACGCTCGACCGGCCCGCGATGACCTCGCCGTCGACCGGCACACTTTCTCCGGCAGCAACCTGAAACACATCGCCCACAACGAGCGTTCCGGCGTCGACCTCGACGAAGACGCCGTCGCGTTCGACGCGAGCAGTCTTGGGTTTCAGGTCAAGCAGCGCCCGTATCGCGGAGGTGGTTCGATTTTTCGCGCGTGTTTCCAGCAAACGCCCGAGGAGGACAAGGGTGATGATGGATGCGCTGGCCTCGAAGTAGACGTGTTGATCGGACAAACCGAAGGCCGTGACGAAAGCGCTGGAAAAATAGGCCATGCTGGTTCCAAGCACGACCAGCACATCCATGTTCGCGGATCCCGAGCGAACGGAGTTCCAGGCGGCTTTATAGAACCGGGAGGCGATCCAGAACTGTACGGGCGTAGCGAGGGCGAATTGCAGCCAACGCGGCAAAAACTCTGAATGGTGCCCCTGACCGAGTTGGTCCAACGTCGAGACGTCGAACATCACGAACATCTGGGCCAGTAAAGGCAACGTCAGGATCGAGGAAACGGCAAACAAGGCCACTTCCTTCCGCCATTTGACGCGTTCGCGCGCCTCTCTCGCCTCGGCTTCAGCGGCGCTGATTTCGCGGACTTCTTCCGCGCCGAAGCCCGCCTTCGCAATCCTGCTGACGATATCCGCGATGTCGACGACGCCCGGCGTGTATTCGACACGCGCCTTCGCCGAAGCGAAATTGACGTTCCCATAAAGGACACCTGGAGTTCGGGCGAGAAGCCGCTCGATCCCGCTGGCGCAGGCCGCGCAGGTCATTCCCGACACTTTCAGTGTCACTGTCTCCGAGGGCACCGAGAAACCGGCCTTGCCTACCGCTTCCACCATGGCTTGCGGGTTCACCTGCGCGCCATCGAATTCGACCTGGACGCGTTCGGCGACAAAATTCACCCGCGCCCTGACGCTTGGTAGCCTGTTCAGGACGGTCTCGATTATTCCGGCACAAGCAGCACAGGTCATGCCACGAACGGGAAAGCTGACGGTGGCGGCGGGATATGGGCTCATTGAAGACGACTTCGTGAGTTCTGCGATCATGAACAACAATCGCTGGAGACGGGCGGAACCGGCTCGGCGCCGTGAAGGGAGTTGAGGATCGGGCAGCACCCGGGATCGCCCTGGCCGGGACAGGCCGCGAGCAGCTGGGCCAAGCGATCCCTCATGGAAGTCAGATCCGCGACTTGCCGATCCAGCTCCTGAAGGCGTTCGCGCGCTTTGCGCTGCACGCCTTCCACCCCGTGCTCGGCATCCGTTGCCAATGAAAGAAGGCTGCGGATCTCGCCGAGTGTGAAGCCGAGTTCCTTGGCCCGGCGAATAAAACGCACCCGCTCGACAGCGTCGGCGTCATATTCCCTGTAGCCGGACTTGCGTCTTTGCGGCGCCGGGAGAAGTCCCTCCCGCTCGTAATATCGGATGGTGTCGACGGCGACGTCGGCCAGGTGCGCCAACGCTCCGATCTTGAAATGGGTAGGCGGCGAACGTTTCATAACGGAACCGTAACCTTTGGGTCAGGTCCAGAGTCAACGGGGAAAATTGCCGAGGTGAACCGGCCTGCGGATCGGCAGTCACCCCCGGCTTAACGCAGCATCGCCGACCTTTGGTGTCGATTTCCTTCTTATCCCTGATCTTTATTAAATGAAACCACGCCAGCTCTATTTGGTGGTATATTATTTCTCGGAGCGAATTCGATAAATATTTAATTTCATTCAAGAAAGTCTAGAGTATACTCTAATATTTTTTCAATTTTCAATCTACCAATGATTTTTGATTTGTGATTACCTAAGCTCGGGCACGAATGTTGGGCAACGGTCGCGGTGCGACCGAGGGCATTTGTGGGGGAAAATGACAAAATTTTGCAGCACGGTCGTCCGTGCAACGAACGCGGCTGGCCCGGCGTCAGCCGAAACCGCGATTTCGTCTTCAGACGCGATCCGTATCCACGGGCGCTGCGCAAAATCCGATCCGGCCTTTGCTCGCACGTCAAGGAAGGCGTGGCTGCGCGATCGCCGTGTCGTGGAGCTTCTCGATCCCGGCTCTGGCTTGAGCGCCAGCGGCGACGGAGCGAAGCTGTCCGCCGCCGCCCCACCACCAAACCGCGGTCCCCCCCGTCATTCTCTTATCTGGGCCGATCTGATCTCTGCGAGCCACCTGGGAAGTGGCTTGGCAAATCATGAGTAAAATTGACGAGGGAAGAAGACTTATGTTGAGGCTTTCATACGCTGTACTGTCGAGTACTGTGGCACTAAGCATGACATTCATACCGGCTAACGCTCAATCCAACGGGGAAACGACGACAACCAATCTGCCGCCCTTGCTGGTCTCCAAGGGCAAAGCCAAGAAGAACGCCAAAAAGCCGACGGATGAACGCCGGAGCGACGCCGCCCCTGCGCCGATCGCATCCAAGCCCCCGAGCATTCGCGATACCAGCGCGGACACGCAGGGCACGCACTCCTACAGCGCCGCGGCGACGACCGCAGCCAGCAAGGAGCCGCGCGCGTTCCTTGAAGTTCCCCAGACGGTGTCGGTCGTAACGCGTCAGCAAATCGAGGACCAGAATCTCACTACGTCCTGGCAAGCTGTGGCGACCGCGCCGGGGGTTCAGGTCGTTTCCAACAACCCGGACCAAGGGCAGTATTACGCACGCGGCTGGGCCCTGAATACGGCCGTCGACGGGGTGCCGGTCTATAACTCCCTGTCCGGTTATCGCCAGTTCAATACCGCAATCTACGACCGCATCGAGGTTCTGCTGGGCCCCGATGGCCTGTTTCTTGGAGCGGCACCCAACCCGTCAGGTGTGGTAAACTTCGTCCATAAGCGGCCGACGAACGACGTGCAATTCGGCTGGTCCACGTCCTATGGCTCGTGGAATCAGAAGCACGGCGAACTCGATTTCTCGGCGCCGTTGAACGAGGCCAAAACCGTCAGGTTTCGCGGCGTTCTCGAAGGAAACGACCAGGACTTTTTCTTCGACCGCTTTCATGCAAGCAACGGTCTCGCCTACGGCATACTTGAGGCCGACGTGACCAAGAGTACGCTGTTCACCATTTCGGCCACCGACGAGAAATACTTCGGGCCGTCCTATTCCGGGTTGCCCGCTTGGAATACGACCAGTGATGTTCCGGCAAATCTTCGCGGACGCTTTACCGACCTGCCGCTCAGCACGAATGTTTATCCTTCCTGGAATTCCACGTTCTGGGACTCGAGAGAGTACAACACATCGCTTGAGCAGAAGCTCGGCAGCGAATGGCGGGTGAAGGTTTCGGCGCGCTTCTTCGAACAGGACCAGCAGTTCCACGACGCTTATCCGACGAGCGGTGTATATGCCGACCTGACCGCTGATTACGCGGCGCGAAAGGCAGCCTACGAGTATGAGCGCCTCGGTGTGGATGCCTATGCGCAGGGCCCGCTCTATCTCTTCGGTCAGAAGCACGAACTGCTCTTCGGGTACAATTACGACCGCTTCGATACCACTAACGTGCGCAGCGCCAACATCGCGGTTAAGGGCGTCTCGGTGCTGGATCCCGATAGCAAGTTGGCGTCGATCAGCACTCCCTATACAAGCGGTGGCGAGAGCCTCTACGAGCAGTCGGGCTATTACGGCCAGGCCCGCTTGAAGCCGCTCACCGACGTTACGGTAATCTTGGGCGGCCGCGTCTCCGATTTCGACGCAAAGACCCGCAACCTCGCCCCTTCGGTTGTAACGAATTGGGCACAAGGGGCTCATGCCGAAGATCATTTCTCTCCTTATGCCGCGGTACTCTACGACGTTACCAAGAATATCTCAGTGTATGGCAGTTACTCTGACATTTTCATCCCGCAAACCAATCTGACATACAGCGGGGAGCCGCTCCAGCCCCGACAGGGCGAGCAGTATGAAGTGGGCATCAAGGGAGAGTTCCTTGATAAACGCCTCAGAACTTCGCTTTCGGCGTTCTATATTCAAGACGTGAACCGCGCTTTCGTGGACGCCACCCACTCCACGCCCTCCCTGACCTATTATACAGCGGCTGGCGAAGCGGTAAGCGAAGGTGTCGGTGCTTCGGTAACCGGCAAGGTATTGCCCGGCCTCGACCTCTCCGCAAGCTACGACTACCTGTATACAGTCTTGGCCTCAGCATCGAGCTATGAGGGACAAGCGATCAGCCTCTGGCTGCCAAGACATGTGGTCAAGGTGTGGGCCAAGTATCAGTTTCAGGACGATGCCTGGAATCGCTGGAGCGTCGGGGCAGGGTTTGTAGCACAGACGCAGACCTATGCAGGCTACAGTGATGCATATGCCCGCTTGCGCAATCAAGACCCTTATGCCGTCGTCAATGCGCTGATCGGCTATCAGGTCGATAAGGATATTTCACTCACGCTCAATGTGAATAACATCTTCGACCAGCAATATTATACCCGGCTCGGCGGCTTGAACACATACAACACTCCCGGCGATCCTCGTAACTTCCTGCTCACCTTGCGCAAGAGCTTTAGCCCCGTCGCTTCACTGAACTGATTTTCAGCTCAGATTGAGCGATCGCAGTTTGAGACTGTGGTGCCGTTCGAGAAGCATGCACGCGAAGCCGGGTTTCTCTGCGGACACAGCTTCGCTTTCCATCAAGTCAGTCCGGACAAGAAGAGAATACCGCCTTTCCATCGTCGAGATCGGGAAGGCGGCCTCGGCACAGCCTGCGGCTTCCGATCCGGAAAACATCAACAAGGTCTAAAAAATTCATGTCTTTCCTGCGGGGCCTCTGGACGATCACTCGTCCCTATTGGAGATCGAAGGATCGCTGGGTCGGTATCGCGCTGCTGGCGGCCGCCATCCTCTCTGAATTGGGGCTTACAGCCGCAGGCGTCGGTTTCAATACCTGGAATGGACCCTTCTATAACTCGATTCATAACCGCGACGCTGATGCGTTTATTCACCAATTCTTCGTCTGGTGGCAATGGTTCGCGTTGCTGGTGGTCGCCGTGGCGGCCAACTCCTATTTCAGTGGAATGCTGGGCTTGCGTTGGCGCCGCTGGCTGACGGAGCATATGAGCGGCAAATGGCTGAACGGATACGCCTATTACCGCATCCAGCTCAATGGCCAGCGCACCGACAATCCGGATCAGCGTATCGCGGAGGACGTGCGCGTTTTTACCGATAAATTTATCGAGCTGTTCCTCGGCCTTATCCACGCCGCGTTGGGGTTCGCAAGTTTCGCCGTCATCCTTTGGGTTCTGTCCAACAAGTTCGATTTCTTCGGCCTGTCGGTACCCGGCTTCCTGTGCTGGGCGGCGCTGGCCTACGCGATCATTTCCACCACCGCGACGTTCGTCATTGGCCGCAAGCTGCCGCCTCTGGAATATCAGCATCAAAGACTCGAAGCCGATTACCGCTTTTCTTTGATGCGCATCCGTGAAAATGCGCAAAGCATTGCTCTTTCGAGGGGTGAAAATCAGGAGGCGCGGACTCTCGACGAGAGGTTCGGCAAGGTCTACCTCAACTGGGTTGCTGTCATCGTGAGCAAGACGAGCGTGGCGGTCACCAACCGCTTTTTCGGGCAGTTCACCAACCTGTTCCCCCTCGCGCTGATGGCGCCGGGCTATTTCGCCGGCAACCTTCAGCTTGGCGATTTGATGCAGGCGCAGGGCGCATTCTGGCAGATCGAGCTTTCGTTGCGTTGGCTGGCGACCAATTACGTCACGATTTCCGAACTTCGCGCGACGGTGGACCGGCTCGTTCGGTTTGACGAAGCGATCCGTTCCGCCGTCACCACGAACGGCCCCGATCATCGTGAGAAAGCCGATCAGGAAGCCCTGACCGTGAAAAGCATCGATCTGCGGCTTCCCGATGGCAGCGTGCTGGCCAAGGAGCTGTCGCTGAGCTTCCCCAAGGGAACCCGCACCCTGATCGCGGGGCCGTCCGGCACCGGCAAGAGCACGCTTCTCAACGCCATAGCCGGAATTTGGCCCCATGGCTCCGGCGAAGTCGTTCTCCCGGAAGGCTGCCGTCTGATGTTTCTGCCGCAGCGCACCTATCTCCCCGTGGGCTCGCTTCGGCAGGCGATTATCTATCCCGGTTCCGTCGACAGCTACGACACCGCTGCAATCGTCCGCGTGCTGAATCGATGCGGTCTCGATTTCCTGACCAGCAGGCTGGACGAGGAGGATCATTGGTCGCTTCGGCTTTCGCCCGGAGAACAGCAGCGTCTCGTTTTCTGCCGGGCCATCCTGTTCAGACCCGATATCCTGTTTCTTGATGAAGCGACTTCGTCGATCGACATTGCCACGGAGGCAATATTGTATCGCCTGCTGCTCGACGAATTGCCCGATTGCGCCATTGTCAGCATCGCCCACCGTTCCACGGTGGAGGCATTTCATCATAGGCGGGTTGACTTCAGCCAGTTTGGCGCAGGCCCGGAGGAAAGCCGAGGGCGCCGCAAGCCGGAAGAGCCCGATTGGACCGGCGCGGCCACGATCGATAAGCAGAGGGTCGACTGAAATAACACAGCCACGAGCGGGGCAACCGAAATGATTTCGTCGCGGCTGGCCTTTTCGGCATCAGATTTCCCAACAGGCTGCGCGGGCGCGGTCCCCGACCTCGACTTGCATGCGAAGCACAGCGTTCCGGAACGGACGGGAAGCCTTCGCCGAAAACGAAAACAGGGGCGATCCGCGCGGTTGCGAGCCTTCCATGCCTCAGACTCTTCGGAAGCGCCGTTGCAGGGGCAGTCTTCCCGCGCGGCGTCCGGCCAGCCCCCACACGGCCCGCGAAACACGCCGGGGATAGCGGCAAAAGGGACTTGCATCGCCGCCAGCTTTGCGTAATAAGACACGGACCCGGCGGCGAGGTGACTCGCCGCATCGCCAGAGCGGGCGTAGCTCAGGGGTAGAG
>NZ_RZNF01000025.1 GCF_003992725.1 Rhodomicrobium lacus
GGGCGCATCGCATCCAGTGTTTGATCTTGGCGAAGGCTTGCTCGATCGGATTAAGGTCAGGGGAATAGGGAGGCAGGAACAGGAACCTCGCCCCGGCCTTGCGGATCGCCATCCGCACGGCCTTGCCCTTATGGCTGCCGAGATTATCCATGACCACGATGTCGCCGGGTTTGAGGACCGGGACCAATTGCTGTTCGGTATAGGCGCGGAAGCACTCGCCGTTGATCGGGCCGTCGAAGACGCAAGGCGCGGTGAGCCGGTCCAGCCGCAGCGCCCCGATGAATGTCAGCGTCCGCCAATGGCCGTGCGGAGCATAGGCGCGCAG
>NZ_RZNF01000026.1 GCF_003992725.1 Rhodomicrobium lacus
CTACCGCCTCTTCAACGGTCGTTTGCGGCACGACAGCATAGACGAAGCGGCATCCCATGGCTTCTGCGGCAGCCTGCATCGATTTCAGCGTTATCGCTCCGGAGAGTTCCGCGTGTTCAGCGGCGGCGATCCGCGCCCGTGTCAGACCCATTCGCCGTCCCAGCTGTGCGCCAGACATCCCGAGCGCCTTGCGCATTGTGCGAAGCCAGCCTTCGGGCGGCACGCGAAGGCCAATCGTCTGACCTGCTGCGCGGTCGACGATGGCCTGATATTGCTCGCGAACGGCTCGCTTGATGCTCATTCGTCAATC